>CALWXY010000187.1 GCA_944385595.1 uncultured Oscillospiraceae bacterium | reverse complement strand
TCAACAAGCATGGATGTCCAGCATCCTGGCTTTGTCTTAAACGACCAGACCTGTGTTCCGTATAAGAGCACAGGTCTTTTTGTTTATTGTAAATCTTTAGGAGGAGGAGAAACATGTCACTGTCGTTTGACTTTCTCGTCGAAGGGCTGCTTTCAATCACCGTACCGCAGCTCATCATGTACGCCGTCGGCGTAATTCTCATCTGGCTCGCCATATGCAAAGGTTATGAACCCTCACTGCTGCTGCCCATGGGCTTCGGCTCCATACTCGTAAACCTTCCCAACTCCGGTGTCATCAACCAGATTACCGAGGGTGTCGGCGAGGTGCCCGGCATAGTCCAGTGGCTCTTCGAAGTCGGCATCGAATCCGCCGAGGCCTTCCCCCTGCTGCTCTTCATAGGCATAGGCGCCATGATTGACTTCGGCCCCCTGCTCGCCAGCCCCAAGCTCTTCCTCTTCGGCGCCGCCGCCCAGATGGGCATATTCCTCACCATCATCATCGCCAAAGCGCTCGGCTTTGAAATACTCGACGCCGCTTCCGTCGGTATCATTGGCGCGGCGGACGGCCCCACCGCCATCCTGGTCTCGCAGGTGCTCGGCTCCAAATACGTCGGAGCCATCGCCGTCGCCGCATACTCCTATATGGCGCTCGTGCCAATCATACAGCCATTTGCCATAAAGCTCGTAACCACCAAAAAAGAGCGCGCAATGCGTATGCACTACACCCCCGGCAGCGTGACAAAGCGTATGCGCATCATGTTCCCGATTATCGTCACCTTCGTCGCCGGACTCGTCGCCCCCGCCTCCGTCGCCCTCGTCGGCTTCCTCATGTTCGGCAACCTCATCCGTGAGTGCGGCGTGCTCAACAGCCTCTCCGAGACCGCTCAGAAGGACCTCGCGAACCTCATCACCCTCCTGCTCGGTATCACCATCTCCTTCTCCATGAAGGCCGAGCAGTTCGTCACCCTCGAGACTCTGCTCATCCTCTGCCTCGGTCTCGTCGCCTTCGTGCTCGACTCCGTCGCCGGCGTCCTCTTCGCCAAGCTCCTCAACCTCTTCACCAAGGATAAGGTCAACCCCATGATCGGCGCGGCCGGTATCTCCGCGTTCCCCATGTCCTCCCGAGTCATCGAAAAGCTCGGCATTGAGGCCGACAAGCAGAACCATCTGCTCATGTATGCCGTCGGCGCAAACGTCTCCGGTCAGATTGCCTCCGTCGTCGCGGGCGGCGTCATTCTGCAGTTCTTTATGTAATAAGGAGGAATCACCATGGCTGAAGCTATTCTCCTGTTCGGACAGGGTATGTCCGGTATCTTCGCCGTTCTCGGCGTAATCGCCCTCATAGTCTACGCAATGCAGAAATTCGGGAGCATAGGCAAATAACATCCCCCCGCGGGGCTTGCGCCTTCGCCCTACAGATGTTATCATGTTCCCAACCAATCCATATTGCCGGAAGGCGCGGTGCCCGTGACCGGGGCGCCGCGCCTTCACACTTCTTAACAAAGAATTTATGGCCTTTCCGGTGCACCGGCCTGATTTACATGTTATAATATTCGCAAATGCCGTCAGCTATAATCATTCTTTATGTATTGGGGAGTTCACTTTGTCCGGTAAAAAAAAGCCTTTCGCCAAAAACTTTCAGCTGGTCATCTCCTGGCGAGACACCTTCATTTCCCTTGCTATCCTGCTCCTCGTATCGGGTATTTGCTACGGTCTCCACCCCATCTCCGATGACGACAGCTATATCTCCATGCTGTATATGGTCGCCGTCTTTATGATCTCGCGCTTCACCGAGGGCTACCTCTACGGCATCCTCTCCTCCATCCTCGCCGTCATCTGCGTGAACTACATCTTTACATACCCCTATTTCGCCATCAACTTCACCCTCGCCGGCTACCCGCTTACATTTATATGTATGCTCACGACCTCTATCTTCACCTGCGCCATGACGACGCAGCTCAAAAAGTCCGAGAAAATCAAGGCGGAAATCAAAGAGGAAAAGCTCCGCAGCAATCTCCTTCGCGCGGTCTCGCACGATCTTCGCACTCCGCTCACCTCCATCGTCGGCGCCATTCAGGCCGTCATCGAGAACCGCCGCATACTCTCCGACGAGGAACAGGTCACCCTCCTCAGCGAGGCCAAGGACGACGCCCAGTGGCTCATTCGCATGGTCGAAAACCTGCTGTCCATAACCAAAATCAACAGCTCCGCCGCCCACATCAAGAAAAATCCTGAGGCCGCCGAGGAGGTGCTCGGCGAGGCGGTCCGCAAATTCTCCCGCCGCTTCCCGCAGGTCGACATCAGCGTCTCCGTGCCGGACGATCCGCTGTTCGTCCCGATGGACCCCCTGCTCATCGAGCAGGTCGTTGAAAACCTCATGGAGAACTCCGTCCTCCATGGCAAGAAAACCACCCGCATCGACGTCAGCGTCCGCGCCCTCGGCAAAAGCGCCCTCTTCGCCGTCATCGACGACGGAGTCGGCATTCCCGACAATGTCAAAAACCACCTGTTCGACGGCAAGCTCGTCCACAGCGATGGCCGCGAGGCCGACAGCAAAAAGAATATGGGTATCGGTCTCTCCGTCTGTCTCTCGATAGTTAGGGCGCACGGCGGCGATATGACGGCCACAAACCTGCCCATGGGCGGCGCGGCCTTCCACTTCACTCTGCCTTTGGAGGATAATAAGGTCAATGAATAACAAGCAGAAAATTCTTGTCGTTGAAGACGAACAGAGCATCATCAACTTCGTCACCGCCGTCCTCACCGTGAACGGCTACGACGTCATTCTCGCCAAAACCGGCGCGCAGGCCCAGAGCCTCGCCACCTCGCACTGCCCCGACCTCGTGCTGCTCGACCTCGGCCTGCCCGATATGGACGGCGTGGACGTCATCCGCTTCATCCGCGGCTGGACTCGCCTGCCCATCATAGTCGTCTCCGCCCGCACCCAGGAGCGCGACAAGGTCGAGGCCCTCGACCTCGGCGCCGACGACTACATCACCAAGCCCTTCGGCACCTCCGAGCTGCTCGCGCGCATCCGCACCGCGCTGCGCCATGTGAACACCTCCGGCCTCGCCAGTCCCGCCGAGGCCTCCCTCTTCCAGACCGGCGATCTCTGCATCGACTACGACAAGCGGCGCATCACCGTCGCGGGGAATGAGATTCACCTCACCCAGAACGAGTTCAAAATCGTCTCCCTGCTCAGCCGCCACGCGGGCAAGGTCCTCACCCACGACTACATCATCAAAGAGATTTGGGGCCCCGGCCTCAAGGGCGACAATCAGATCCTCCGCGTCAATATGGCGAACATTAGACGCAAGATAGAGAAAAATCCCGGCTCCCCCGACTATATATTGACAGAAGTGGGCGTCGGATACCGTATGGTTGAGGGTGAAAATTAAAATCTTAGCGTTTTCTTATGCCCGGTTTTTAATTTATTAACACCATCTTAGCAGTTGTTTTGCTACAATTATGTCAGATGATGTGTTCCATTACTAGTGTGTCCTCTCTCTTTTTCTGTTCCGATGAAAGAGCCATGGTGTCAAAGCTATGGCTCTTTCATTTAGGGCTGCCATTGACAAACTTTTGTACACATTGTTATAATATAGGGTGCTATATTTGGGCAGAGAGGCGGAACTTAAAATGGATTACATTAAAAGGCATCTTCTCACAACCCTTCAATATGTGCTCACCCTAATCAAGTGGGTAATAGTCGCGGGCTTCGTCGGCCTCGCAGGCGGTCTGGTCGGCTCTGCTTTTCACGTCGCAGTCGACTTCTGCACCGCCGCCAGAACCGAAAGTCCGTGGATTATGTTCTTCCTGCCGCTCGCCGGCCTTGTCATCGTCTGGATTTACAGGCGCGAGGGCGTCACCGGCTACGGCACCAACACGGTCATCGACTGCATCCACTCCGGCTCGAAGATTCCGTTCCCCCTCGTCCCCGCCATCTTCGCCGGAACCGTGCTCACCCACCTCTGCGGCGGCAGCGCCGGCCGCGAGGGCGCCGCTCTTCAGCTCGGCGGCGGCATCGGCTACAACGTCGGCCGCATATTCCGGCTCGACGAGCGCGATATCCGCATGTCCGTCCTCTGCGGCATGAGCGCGCTCTTCTCCGCGCTTTTCGGCACGCCCATAACGGCCACCTTCTTCGCCATCGAGGTCATCAGCGTCGGCCTCGCGCACTACTCGGCGCTGGTGCCGTGCCTGCTCTCGGCGATAATCGCCAAGGAAATCGCGGCTCTCTGCGGCATCGTGCCCACGGGCTATGCCGTCTCCGTCCCCGCCGCGATTGATTTTCAGGCCATGCTCGCCGTCGCCGCGCTCGCCTGTGCTTTCGCCGTCGCAGCCATACTCTTCTGCTCGACGCTCAGGCACGGCGAGGAGCTTATTGAGCGCATCCTCCCTAATCAGTACATACGCGCCTTCGCCGGCGGTCTCGTCATCCTGGCGCTCACCGGCATCTTCGGCGTCAACATCTATAACGGCGCCGGTATGGACGTCATCGACCAGGCCTTGAACGGCCACGCGAGGCCGGAGGCCTTCCTGCTGAAGATTATCTTCACGACCATCACCATAGGCTGCGGCTTCAAGGGCGGCGAGGTCGTCCCCACCTTCTTTATCGGGGCCACGCTCGGCTGCGTCCTCGGCCCGCTGGTCGGCCTGCCCGCCGATTTCGCCGCCGCGCTCGGGCTTGTCTCCCTGTTCTGCGGCGTCGTCAACTGCCCCGTCACCTCCCTCTTCCTCGCGCTCGAGCTGTTCGGCGACGGCGGCATCATCTGCTTCGCCCTCTCCTGCGCCCTGAGCTACATGCTCTCCGGCTACTATGGCCTGTATTCCAGCCAGAAAATCATGTACTCCAAGCTCCGCACCGAGTACATAAATGTCCAGGCGAGGTGATACGGTGGACCTCAAAGAGCTTATTGAGGAGCGCATCGCGCCCTTTCCAATATATCAATATGAGTTTCTGAAATCAGTCGAATTGACATTCGAGCCGAAAGTAAGGAGCATTTGCCGCTCCGAGTGCCCCATGTACGGCACGACCTGGTCGTGTCCTCCCGCCGTCGGCACCCCCGAAGAGTGCAGGGCGCGCTGCCTCGCCTACGAGGACGTGCTGCTCATCGCCACCGTCGCCGAGGTCGCCGACATTGCGAATATGGATGAAACCCTCGCCACCCGCAGAGAGCACGAGCGCATCACGCGCGAGGTCCGCGACCAGTTCACCGAGCTTGGCCGCGGCACCATGGTGCTCTCATCCGAGGCCTGCCGCATTTGCGAAAGCTGCGCCTGGCCGGATTCCCCCTGCCGCCACAGCGATTTGATGTTCCCCTGCGTCGAGAGCCACTGCATCCTCGTGACGCAGCTCGCCGAGCGCTTCGGCATGGATTTCATCGCCGGCGCCGGTGTGGTCACATGGTTCTCGCTCATATTTTTCTGATTTTCCATCCACTCTGAAAGGTTCTGAATCCGCGACATGAGCATGAAGATCTCCGATTTCCACTGCAAAGATTATTACTGCCTCGGCGTCGACATCGGCTCCACCACCGCGAAGGTCGTCCTTGTCGACGACGGCAATATACTCTACGAGTGCTACGAGCGCCACTTCTCCCAGGTGCGCCAGAAGACCCTCGAGCTGGTGAAGCGCCTCGCCTCCCTCGTCGCCGACGGCCGCCCCATCAAGGTCGCCATATCCGGCAGCGCCGGTCTCGGCATGGCGCGCGCCGCGGGCCTCCCCTTTGTGCAGGAGGTCTTTGCCACTGGCGAGGCGGTGAAGCTCCTTGAGCCGGACACCTCCGTCGTCATCGAGCTCGGCGGCGAGGACGCCAAGGTCCTCTTCCTCCAGGGCGGCACCGAGGAGCGCATGAACGGCTCCTGCGCGGGCGGCACCGGCGCTTTTATCGACCAGATGGCCACTCTCATGAACGTGACCAATGAGGAGATGGATGAGCTCAGCCTCCAGGCCGAGCGCCTCTACCCCATTGCCTCCCGCTGCGGCGTCTTTGCCAAGACTGATATCCAGCCCCTGCTCAACCAGGGCGCCAAGAAGTCCGACATTGCCGCCAGCATATACAAGGCCGTTGTCAACCAGACCATCGCCGGTCTGGCGCAGGGCCGCCGTATCGGCGGAAAGGTCATGTTCCTCGGAGGGCCTCTTTATTATTGCCGCGGCCTGCGCCGCAGCTTCGTCGAGACCCTCGGCCTCGACGATGAGCACGCCATATTCCCTGAATATGGCCGCTACGCCGTCGCCATCGGCGCCGCGCTCTACGCCTCCCGCCAGAACGACAGCTTCGGCTACGACGAGCTCGTCTCCACCCTCGAGCACTCCACCCAGGAGCGCGGCGAGACCCACTGTCTCCCGCCGCTGTTCGAATCCCAGAGCGATTACGACGAGTTCTGCGCCCGCCACTCCGCCGACAGCGTGCCCGAGATCGGACTCGACGGCTACTCCGGCAAGGCCTACCTCGGCATTGACTGCGGCTCCACCACCACCAAGCTCGCCCTCATATCCGACAAATGCGAGCTGCTCTACTCCTACTACAGCTCCAACAGGGGCAACCCGGTGGAAATCATCCTCGAGCAGCTCCGTATTCTCCGCGAGAAGTGCGGCGACAGGGTCGAAATCGCAGGCTCGGCCGTCACCGGCTACGGCGAGGAGCTGATTCTCCACGCCTTCCACGTCGACCTCGGCCTCGTCGAGACCATGGCCCACTTCACCGCCGCGAGACACTTCAACCCCAATGTCGAGTTTATTCTCGATATTGGCGGCCAGGACATAAAATGCTTCAAGGTCCGCAACAACGCCATAGACAGCATCATGCTGAACGAGGCCTGCTCCTCCGGCTGCGGATCCTTCATCGAGACCTTCGCCAAATCCATGGGCTACGAGATTGCCGAGTTCTCAAAGCTCGGCCTCTTCGCCAAGGCCCCCGTCGACCTCGGCTCGCGCTGCACCGTGTTTATGAATTCCTCGGTCAAGCAGGCCCAGAAAGACGGCGCGGGGGTTGAGGATATCTCCGCCGGCCTCTCGGTCAGCGTCGTCAAAAACGCGCTGTACAAGGTCATCCGCGCCAACTCCGCCGATGAGCTGGGTCGCGAGATAGTCGTCCAGGGCGGCACCTTCTACAACGACGCCGTGCTCCGCAGCTTTGAGCTGGAGATTGGGCACAACGTCATCCGCCCCACCATCGCGGGCCTCATGGGCGCCTTCGGCGCCGCGCTGCACGCAATGGAGCGCTGCACCGGCGCATCCACCCTGCTGAACGCAGAGGAGCTCGCGGCCTTTACCCATACCTCCAAGGCCACCACCTGCCGCGGCTGCACCAACAACTGCCGCCTCACGATAAACACCTTCAGCGGCGGCGAGCGCTACATTTCCGGCAACAAATGCGAAAAGGGCGCGGGCAAGAAGAGCTCCGGCGAGGAGCTGCCCAACCTCCACGAATACAAACGCAAAAAGTTTGAGAGCATCATGGAGCACACCGGCAAGCGCGGCACCATCGGCCTGCCGCTCGCCCTCGGCATGTACGAGACCGCTCCGTTCTGGCAGGCGATTTTCGCAGAGCTCGGCTTCGGCGTCGTCCTCTCCGGCTTCTCCAGCCGCGAGCTCTACGCCAAGGGACAGTACAGCATCCCGTCCGACACAGCCTGCTACCCCGCCAAAATCATGCACGGCCACATCGAGACCCTCATAGAGCGCGGGGTCGACGCCATATTCTACCCCTGCCTCACCTATAATTTCGACGAGGGCATCAGCGACAACCACTACAACTGCCCCGTCGTCGCCTACTACTCCGAGCTGCTCAGCCACAATATGGACTCTCTCGCAAAGACGAAGTTCATTTACCCCTATCTCAACGTCAACAACGCCCACGAGCTGGCCCTCGGCCTCGGCAAGTGCCTCTCCGAGTCGCTCGGCATCAAGTTCTCACAGCGCGCCCTCAAAAACGCCGTCGCCGCAGGCTACGCCGCCTACGGCCGCTGGATGCAGGACATCCGCCGCGAGGGCACCCGCGCCATCGAATACGCGAGAGCCAACGGCCGCCGCATAATGGTGCTCGCGGGCCGCCCCTACCACGTCGACCCCGAAATCGGCCACGGCATCGACAAGCTCGCCACCGCACTCGGCTTCGTCGTCGTCAGCGAGGACAGCATAGTCCTCCCCAGCGAGCCGCCGGAGGTCAGCGTCCTCAACCAGTGGACATATCACGCGCGCCTCTACGCCGCCGCCCAATACGCCGCCGAGCACAGAGACGTCGAGCTCGTTCAGCTCGTCTCCTTCGGCTGCGGTGTCGACGCCATCACCACCGACGAGGTCCGCGCCATCATGGAAAAGCACGACCGTCTGTACACGCAGATAAAAATAGACGAGATCACCAATCTCGGCGCCGTGACCATCAGACTCAGAAGCCTGCTCGGCGCCATCGAAGCCAACAAGGAGGACTGAAAATGACTTCTGCCAATTCCTACCCCATTTTCACCACCGAGATGAAAAAGGACTACACCATCCTCGTGCCCACCATGCTGCCCATGCACTTCAAAATCATGGAGGGCATACTCAACTCCTACGGCTACAAGGCAGTCCTCCTTGAGAACACCGGCCGCGCCGTCAAAGACTGCGGGCTGAAATACGTCCACAATGACACCTGCTACCCCGCCCTGCTCGTCATCGGCCAGCTCATCGACGCCGTCAACAGCGGCAAGTACGACCCGCACAAGGTCGCCCTCATGATTTGCCAGACCGGCGGCGGCTGCCGCGCCTCCAACTACATCTCCCTGCTCCGCAAGGCGCTGCAGAAGGCCGGATATGAGTACATTCCCGTCCTCTCCTTCAACATCAACGGCATGGAGAGCCAGCCCGGATTCAAAATCACCCCCGCCCTGCTCCACCGTATGCTCTACGCCGTCCTCTACGGCGACCTGCTCATGCTGCTGCGCAACCAGTGCCGCCCCTACGAGGTCAACGAGGGCGAGGCTCAGGCCCTCGCCGACAGGTGGACGAAGCGTCTCACCGCCGAGATGACCTCCGGAAGCATCCGCTACTCCCACGTCAAGGACAACTACCGAGCCATCCTCCGGGATTTCGCCAAGATCAAGCTCAACCGCGAGAACAAGGTCCGCGTCGGCATAGTCGGCGAGATTTTCGTCAAGTTCTCCCCCCTCGGCAACAACAACCTTGAGGACTTCCTCTACCAGGAGGGCGCCGAGGTCGTCATGCCCGGCCTGCTCGACTTCTGCCTCTACTGCGTCACCAACAACATCATGGACACCAAGCTCTACGGCATCAACCGCATCAAAGAGCCTATAGTCAAGCTGATTTTCAACTTCCTCACCGGCAAGCAGCGCGACCTCATCAACATCATCAAGGCCCACGGCGTATTCCGCGGCCCCACGCCCTTCGACCACACCATCTCCCTCACCCGCGGCTACATAGGCATGGGCGCCAAGATGGGCGAGGGCTGGCTCCTCACCGCCGAGATGCTCGAGCTTATCGACCAGGGCGTCGAGAACATCATCTGCACTCAGCCCTTCGGCTGCCTCCCCAACCACATCGTCGGCAAGGGCATGATGAAGCCCATCAAGGAGCGCCATCCCGGCGTCAACATCGTCGCCGTCGATTACGACCCCGGCGCCACCAAGATCAACCAGGAAAACCGCATCAAGCTCATGCTGGCAAACGCCGCGAGCTCCGCGATTTCCGCCTAACCGAAAAGCAAAAAATCGGCAGGCCGTACGGCCTGCCGATTTTTCATGTTCATGCGCTTTTCACAGTTTCGTGCCCTTCGGGACTATTATCGGCAGCTGCGGGCTGCCCGCGAGGGTTATTCCCTCTGTGATCACGACGTCCTTGTCGGAGATCATGTTGGTGAGCTTCGCGTCCTTCCCAATCACGCTGCCCTGCATGACGATGCAGTTTTTCAGCTTCGCGCCGGGCTCTATGCGGCAGCCGCTGAATATGATGCAGTTCTCCAGCTCGCCGTCGATATAGCAGCCGTCGGCTATGAGGCAGTTGCGGGTGACGGCCTTGTCGGCGTAGTAGGTGCTGGCGTCCGAGTGCTCGCGGGTGCGGACGGGCCGCTCGCGGGTGAAGATATTGTTGCGCGCGGACTTGTCGAGCATGTCCATACTGGCGTTGAAGTACTCCTGCACCGTCGTGATGTGGCGGCAGTAGCCGGAATACATGTAGACATTCATCTTGTCGCCGTTTTTGAGGAAGCTGCGGAATGCGTCTCTGTGCAGGTGGGGCATACGGTGCGCGCTGCAATAGGAGATCAGCTCCATGAGGGTGTCGGTGTTGACGATATACACCTCAAGCGAGGCGACGCCGCCGGTGTTCTCCTTCTGCTGGCAGAGTATGTCGACGGCCTTGCCGTCCCCGTCGAGGATATAGCGGTGGTGCTGGCCGGAGGGCGTTCCGGTCGTGCAGACGGCGGTGATCTTCTCGCCGCTGCGGACATGGCTCTCATAGACCTCGCTGAGGTCGAGACCTGCGATGAGGTCGCCCCTGGTGAGGACGACGTATTTCTGCCTTATGGTCTCAAGATAGTCGATGACCGCGGACATGGCCTCCATGCAGCCCTTATACTCGCCGAGGTGGGAGTTCGGCATACCGAAAGGCGGGAGCATACGCAGGCCGCCGTCGCGCCGGCTGAGGTCCCAGTCCTTGCCGCCGCGCAGGTGATCCAGCAGCGAGCGGTAGTCCCTCTGGACGATGACGCCGACGTCGCGCACTCCGCTGCTCATCATAGCGGAGAGGCTGAAGTCTATGAGGCGGTAGCGCCCGCAGAACGGCAGCGAGGCCGCGGTGCGCGGGAGCTGGAGCGGGCCGAGCTCCGGGAATGAATGGAATGCATATACGATGCCGTGCAGATCAGTCATTTTGCCACCTCCACGCTCTTGTAGACCATGGCGCCGGCCGGAACCTCCGCCCCGGAGCCTATGGTGATATCGGGTCCGCAGGTGGCGACGCACCACTCGGCGCTTCCGTCAGGCGGGGCGCCGACATGCGCGCCTGCGCAGACCCTGGTATTTTCACCGATAATCGCGTATTCGACGACGGCGCCGGACTCTATGACCGCGCCGGGCATGACGACGCTGTAATGCACTCTGGCCCCCGGCTCCACGACGACGGAGCTGGACAGGACGGAGTTCTCGACCTTGCCGTAGACCTCGCAGCCCTCGGTGACTATGGAGTGCAGCACCTCGCCATCAGGGCCGACAAAGTGCGGCGGCAGCGCCTCGGAATTCGACTTGATGGGCCAGCTGGAGTCGCGCAGGTCGAGCCTGGTATCCGACAGCATGTCCATATTGGCGTCCCACAGGCTGGTGATTGTGCCGACGTCGCGCCAGTAGCCGCTGAAGGGGTACGGCCATATCTTCTCGCCCGCGGAGAGCATGGCGGGGATGACGTTTTTGCCGAAGTCCTTGTCGGAGCTGGGGTTTTCCTCGTCGGAGATGAGGTACTGGCGCAGCTTCTTCCATGTGAATATGTAGATGCCCATGGAGGCGAGGTCGCTCTTCGGGTGCTTGGGCTTCTCCTCGAACTGCTCGACGAAGCCGTCGGCGCCGGGGTTCATTATGCCGAAGCGCGTCGCGTCCGACAGGGGGACGCGCAGGCAGGCGATGGTGCAGTCCGCGCCTTTGGCGATGTGCTCGTCGAGCATCTGGCCGTAGTCCATCTTATAGATATGGTCGCCGCTCAAAATCAGGACGTACTCCGGGTCATACAGCTCTATGAAGCCTATATTCTGGTAAATTGCGTTTGCCGTGCCGGAAAACCACGAGTTCTTTTCGTTCATGCTCTGGTATGGCGGCAATATGTAGACTCCGCCGCTGACCCCGTCCAAATCCCAGGCCTGGCCGCTGCCTATGTAGCGGTTCAGCTGGAGGGGCTGGTACTGGGTGAGGACGCCCACAGTGTCTATGCCGGAGTTTGCGCAGTTCGACAGCGGAAAGTCGATAATACGGTATTTTCCGCCGAACGGCATGTCCGGCTTTGCGGTGCTCACTGTGAGGGCATAGAGCCTTGAGCCCTGTCCTCCCGCCAAGAGCATGGCTATGCATTTTTTCTTCATACGCATGACCTCCTGAGTAATTTCCTATTACGCTGGTTTCGGCGGCCGCGCCGGAAAAGCAGCGAGCGGCAGGTTGCCCCGCCGCTCGCTTCAGTTACCGCGGGGCGCTCAGCGCCCGGTTTCGGAATCGTTGCTCTGGATATCTGGCTCTAATTGTATTTGTTCATCGCGCGCTCCGCGCCCTCGGTGATGATGCACTCGACGGCGTCGTATGCGCGCTCAGTGGCTTTTTCGATGTCGTCGGCGTCCTGATTTTTAAAGGTACCGAGGACCCAATCGGCCATGTCGTAGTCCGGGTGGGGCGGCGAGCCGACGCCGACGCGGACTCTGGGGAATGCGTCCGTCCCGAGCTGGGAGATTATGCTCTTGAGCCCGTTGTGACCGCCGGCGGAGCCGTGTGTGCGGATGCGGAGCTTGCCTGTGGGCAGCGCGACGTCGTCCGACACGACGATTATATGCTCCGGCGGGATTTTATAGAACTGCGCCGCGGGGCGGACTGCCTCGCCCGAGAGGTTCATGAAGGTCTGCGGCTTCATGAGCACCACCCGCTCGCCGTTTATCTCGCACTGGGCCGTGAGCGCCTTGAATTTGAGGCGGCTGATGCTGGCGCCGGTTTTCCTCTCGGCGACGTCGGCGGTCATGAAGCCGACGTTGTGGCGCGTGCCGTTATAGCGGACGCCGGGGTTGCCGAGAAAGACGACCAGCCAGCCGCCCTCGGATTTATTTTGCCGGAAAAGCATAATCAGTCTTCAAACAGGGTGGAGATAGAGGTCTCTTTATAGGTTCTGGTGATGGCCTCGCCGAAGATGGGGGCGACGCTGAGGTACTTGATCTTGTCGCACTTGGGCTGGTCGCTGGGATAGGGGATGGTGTCGAGCAGGAGGAGCTCCTTGATGTAGCTCTCCTGGATTCTGCCGACGGCGGGGCCGGAGAGGACGCCGTGGCTGGCGCAGGCGTAGACGTCTTTGGCGCCGCCGAGCTCAACGAGGGCGCGGGCGGCGTTGCAGAGGCTGCCGGCGGTGTCGACCATATCGTCGAAGAGGATGACGTGCTTGTCCTTGACGTCGCCTATTATGTTCATGACCTCGCACTGGTTGGCGCGCTCGCGGCGCTTGTCGACGATGGCCATTTTCATCTCGAGTCTGTGGGCGAAGTTGCGCGCTCTGGCGACGCTGCCGACGTCGGGCGAGACGACCATGAACTCCTCGTTGCCCTTGCCGAACTCGCGGGCATAGTGCTTGGCGAAGAGGGGGCCGCCCATGAGGTTATCAACCGGGATATCGAAGAAGCCCTGGATCTGGTTGGCGTGGAGATCCATGGTCAGGACTCTGTCGGCGCCGGCCTCGGTGATGAGGTTGGCGACGAGCTTGGTGGAGATGGGGTCGCGGCTCTTGGCTTTTCTGTCCTGGCGGGCATAGCCGAAATAGGGGATGACGGCGGTGATTCGTCCTGCGGATGCGCGACGCGCCGCATCGATCATAATCAGCAGCTCCATGAGGTTGTTGTTGACAGGTTTGCACGTAGACTGAATAATGAAAACGTCCTCGCCTCTGACCGGCTCGTAGAGAGATACGCTGACCTCTCCGTCAGCAAATGCGGTGGTCTTGCTTTTGCCGAGCTCCGTGTGCAGGTAATCGCAGATGCCCTCCGCGAGGGGGAGATTGGAGTTACAGGCAAAAACTTTTACATCCTTACCGTGTGATATCACGATCGTAGTCCTCTTTTCTATAATATTGCGGTGTGGTACCGCTTGTTGTGCTCATTATAACAATTTTTTGAGAAAATTTAAAGGGGATTGGCGCATTTTTTGATAAATGTTTTACCGATTCTCTCTATTTACAATTCGTGAAAATTTGTATATACTATTTAAGTTAAATATCCATTGTTTAATGGGAATTCTGCGCTGACGCAGACAAAATAATATATAATTTACTGTTTGTGCCGCTCTCCGCGGCGGAATGGGGGATTTTTATATGGAAAACGGAATGGGTATGCTTGAGTTTGAGGAGTACAAGTCCAAGCTCAACGCTCTCAAGCCCACGCTCGCGAATCTCGGCGTCGCCCTCAAGCTCGACGACGCGCGCCGCGAGATTGCCGAGCTCGAGGCCGAGGCCGCCAAGGACGGCTTCTGGAACGACATTCAGCACTCCCAGAAGGTGCTCCAGCGCACCAAGCAGCTCAAAAACAAGTGCTCCAGCTTCGACAAGCTCAGCGCCAACTGGGACGATCTCTACACCATCTGCGAGATGGCCCTCGACGAGAACGACGACAGCATGCGCGACGAGCTGCGCTCCGATTTCGACGTCTTCCAGCGCAAGCTCGAGGACATGCGCCTTGCCACCCTGCTCTCCGGCGAGTACGACAACAACAACGCCATACTGAACTTCCACGCCGGCGCAGGCGGCACCGAGGCTCAGGACTGGGCCCAGATGCTCTACCGCATGTACATGCGCTGGGCCGAGCGCCACGGCTTCACCTTCAAGACCATGGACTACCTCGACGGCGACGAGGCCGGCATCAAGTCCGCCGCCGTCCTCATAGAGGGCGAGAACGCCTACGGCTACCTCAAAAGTGAGAACGGAGTGCACCGCCTCGTGCGCATCTCCCCCTTCGACGCCTCCGGCAGGCGCCAGACCAGCTTCGCCGCTCTCGAGGTCATGCCCGACATTCAGGACGACGACGAAATTGAAATCAGGCCCGAGGACCTCAAGGTCGACACCTACCGCTCCTCCGGCGCGGGCGGCCAGCACGTCAACAAGACTGAGTCCGCCATCCGCATAACCCACATCCCCACCGGCATAGTCGTCTCCTGCCAGACCGAGCGCAGCCAGCACCAGAACCGCGAGTACGCCATGCGTATGCTCCGCTCCAAGCTCGCCGAGGTAAAGCTGCAGCAGCACGCCGAGAAGATTTCCGACATCAAGGGCGTCCAGATGAAGATCGAGTGGGGCAGCCAGATCCGCTCCTACGTCTTCATGCCCTACACCCTCGCCAAGGACCACCGCACCGGCTATGAGAGCGGCAACATCAACGCCGTCATGGACGGAGATATAGACGGCTTCATCAACGCCTACCTCAGCCAGAACGCCGAAAAATAAACCGGAGGCTTGACAGAGAATGAAACATAACAGACCGCTCCGCTTCGCCATGCGCATACTGTGCGTCGCACTGGTGCTGGTATTTTGCCTCCTCAGCGTCTACTCCTCCGGCGACGCAGTCAACCCCGAAGAAGCCGCCGTCCCCTCCTCTTCCCCGACGCCGACTCCCACGCCCACACCCACTCCGACTCCCACGCCCACGCCGGAGCCGGAGTACTTCACAATCACCATGATTGGCGACTGCACCCTCGCCAGCTCCCAGACTCAAAAGGGCCTGGCCGTCGCCTATGAGAACGTCGTCGGCGACGACTACGCCTACCCCTTCGCCAAGACCATAGACTATTTCAATGACGACGACTTCACCTTAGCGAACCTCGAGTGCGTCCTCTCCGACGGCGGCACCGCCACGCCCGGCAAGCTCTTCATGTTCCGCTGCCCGCCTGAGTACGCGAACATCATGAAGGAGGGCAGCGTCGAGTTCGTCACCCTCGGCAACAACCACGTCCTCGACTACGGCGAGGAGGGCTACGCCGACACCAAGGCCGCCCTCGACGAGGTCGGCATAGGCTACGCCGGACGCGACGAGTGGGCCATATACGAGACCGACAGCGGCCTCAAAATCGGCGTCTACGCCGTCAGCTTCGGCGAGATATCCCAGATTGAGGCGGGCATCGCCGCGCTCAAGGAGGAGGGCGCCGAGTTCATCATCGCCGCGCTCCACTGGGGCGACGAGGGCAGCTATCAGGTGAACGCCACCCAGACCGCGCAGGGTCACGCCGCCATCGACGCCGGTGCAGACGTCGTCTACGGCAGCCACCCGCACACGCTTCAGGAGTGCGAGGAGTACAACGGCGGCTACATCTACTACAGCATGGGCAACTGGTCGTTCGGAGGCAACACCAACCCCCGCGACAAGGACACCATCATCGTTAAGCTGACCGTCATGCGCGACATCGACGGCAGCATATCCATCACCGGGCGCGAGCACATCCCCTGCGCCAGCAGCGGCGAGAAAAACTCCAACAACTACCAGCCGGTGCCATACGATGTCGGCAGCGAGGAATACGAGCGCACTCTCTCCAAGATTGACGGCACCTTCACCGGCTCCAATCTCTCCATAGGCTACGGCTACGATATAAGCGAGATAAACGGCTGAGGCCGACAAAGGGAGAGTGATACTCTCCCTTTTAAAATTTTTTGCGAAACACGCAATAAAATGCCGCTCTCCGGCATTTACATGACAGGAGGCTGAATATGCTCACCTTCACCGCGCCCGACGAGGCCTACGCTCCGCAGGACCTCGACGGACTTATACGTTTGATTGCCGCGGGCAACCGCGAGGCTCTGGCGGAGCTATACACCCGCACGCGCTCCGGCGTCTACGGCTTTGCGCTCTCCATCGCGAAGAGCGCACACGACGCGGAGGACGTGCTGCAGGAGACCTATATCCGCGTCTGGAGCTCGGCGTCCTCTTACACCGCAAAAGGCACGCCCATGGCGTGGCTGCTCGCCATCGCCAAAAACCTCGCACTCATGAAGCTCAGGGCCAGAGGCAAGTCCCAGGAGCTTGAGCCGGAGGAGTGGGCGGCCATCGCCGTGCCGGATTCCGCCTCCAATGTGCACGACCGCCATCTGCTCGAGGCGGCGCTCGCCATCCTCTCCGACGAGGAGCGGCAGATCATCATGCTGCACGCCGTGGCCGGCGTCAAGCACCGCGAGATATCCTCCCTGCTCGACATGCCGCTCGCCACCGTGCTCTCCAAGTACCACAGAGCACTCAAAAAACTGCGAACCTATCTGGAAGGAGCTGACGCCAATGACTGACCGCGAAATTGAACAGCGTCTGGCCAGCACAGTCGAAATGGTCACTCCCGACGTGCTTGACGGCATCATGGCCGCCTGCGGCGCGCAGCCGGAGGCGCAGGTCACTCCCATTTCATCCGCCAAAAAGCGCTCTCTCTTCCCGCGCATCGCCGCCGTTGCGGCCATGCTCGTGCTGATAGTGGCCGCCTCATTCGCGCTCGGGCGCTTCACCGCCGGCGGCTCTGTCGCAAGCATAGTCTCGCTCGACGTGAACCCCAGCATCGAGCTGCGGCTAGATGACAAGGCCATAGTCCTCGGCGCGACCGCCATGAACCCTGACGCGCAGGAGGTGCTCGAGGGCATCCCGCTCGAGGGCGCGCACGTCAACACAGCCGTCAGCGCCGTAATCGGCTCCCTGCTCAGCCACGGCTACATCGACGAGCTTGCAAACTCCATACTCATCTCCGTCGAGGACAGCGATGCCGCGCGCGGCGAGCGCCTCAGCGCCGAGATTACGCAGGACATCAATGAGACGCTGGCAGCCGCGTCGGTGAATGCCTCGATTCTGTCGCAATACATCAGCGGCGCGGAGGTCGACTCCCTCTCGCAGGAGTACGGCATCTCCCACGGCAAGGCCGCGCTGATTAACGAGATTCTCGAGGCCAACCCCACCTACAGCTTCGCCGAGCTCTCCGCCCTCTCGGTGAACGACCTGAATCTCATACTCTCCAACCCGAAAAACAGCGTCGACGGCGTCACCTCCACCGGCAGCGCCAGCTCCGGCGCATACATCGGCACCGAGGCCGCGCTCGCCGCCTCCATCGCCGACGCCGGCCTCACCGCCGACCAGCTCAGCAAAATCGAGGTCGAGTTCGACTTCGACAACGGCCTCATGGTCTATGATGTCGAGTTTGACTACGGCCGCACAGAGTACGAGTACAAAATCGACGCCCTCACCGCCGCCATAGTCGAGCGGCCCTACTTCACCGGGAATCAGGTCGAGACTCCCGCCCCGTCCGGCGGAGTCGACGGCGACATCGGCTACGAGGCCGCGCGCGACATCGCGCTCAACCACGCGGGCTTTGCCGCCGGCGATGTGCGCGAGCTTGAGGTCGAGGCCGACTACGACGACGGCCGCCTTGAGTACTCCGTCGAGTTCAAGTCCGGCTACATGGAATATGAGTACGAGATTGACGGCACCACCGGCGCCATAATCGAGTACGACGTAGACTACGACTGATTCAAAACAGGCAGTACCCGAAAAGCGGGCACTGCCTGTTCGTTTTATGGTCTGGTCATAAACTCGCCGTTGTTATATATTGGTGGTAACAGAATAAATTGGAGGTATCCCCCATGGAACTCGGACTGAAAGACAAAGTTGTTGTTATCACCGGCGGCTCTCAGGGCATAGGCAAGGCTGCCGCGCTTGAATTTGCCCGCGAGGGCTGCAAGGTCTGCGTCTGCGCCAGACGTCAGGAGAAGCTCGACGCCGCCAAAGAGGAATTTGCCTCCCTCGGCTTTGAGCTCTTCACCATGCGCACCGACGTCACCAAATACGACGAGCTTCAGGCTCTGGCCGACGCCGTCGTCGCAAAATACGGCCGCATCGACGTCTGGATAAACAACGCCGGTGTCAACCAGTACAAGCTGCTCATCGACTACGAGCCGGACGACTTCCGCCGCATAGTCGAGACCAACC
>CALWXY010000186.1 GCA_944385595.1 uncultured Oscillospiraceae bacterium | reverse complement strand
ACGTTGTGGTGAGCACCGCGAAATCCGGGGAGATATCCCTCCGCTCCAACGGGCACAGCTTCACCGGCAGCATCACCATGCCCGACGGCTCAGGCGCGCTCAGGCTCTACGGCTCCGGCTTTGACATCAGCAGCTTCACCGGCAATGAGCTGATAATCGGCAACTACAACACCGCAACGAACGCCGTCGTCTCCGGCGGCAGCTTCGGCATGCTGTCGGTCGGCGCGGCGGGCAACTGCACCGTCACCGGCGGCGAGTACGGCGCAATCACCGTAAACAACTACTACAGCAGCACCGCCTCCGCCAATCCGACTTACTCCGCGCGGCTGTCCATCACCGGCGGCAGCTTCGCGAGCGACCGGGTGACTATACAAAACGCCAGTCACAATCCCGCCAGTGAGAGCGCACAGCTCAGCGACTATCTCGCCGAGGGCTTCAAAATAATCGAGGTCGGCGGGGCATACCCGTATCGCGTCGTCGCAGACGATGCAGTCGCCGAGCTGAACGGCAAGAGCTACGCCACGCTCCAGAAGGCCGTCGACGCCGCGGCCGACGGCGACGTCGTCACCGTTTTCCAAACCGGCCTCAGCGCCACCGTATCCGGGTCGAGCCGCACCATCAATCTGAAAAACGGCTCGGACCAGCCGGTTGAGGTCAAGCTCAACAACGATTTGTTCTACCTCCCGAGCGGCAGCTCCGCGCCGTTCAGCTATGAGTCGCCCAAAGATCCCGGCAGCGGCGGAAGCGGCGGCGGTGGCGGCGGCTCCGTCTCAAAGCCCGAGCCGGACGTCGGCGGCATGCCGTTTGACGACGTTGAGGACGGCGACTGGTTCTACGATGCCGTTGAGTACGTCTGGGACAACGGCCTGATGAACGGCGTCGGCGACGGCGAGTTCGCCCCCGGCTTCACGCTCACGCGCGGCATGATGGCCACGCTGCTCTACCGCCTCGATGGCGAGCCGGAGGCCCATGGCTCCGCATTCGACGACACCGGCAGCGGCCTCTGGTACAGCAGCGCCGTCTCCTGGGCGGCGGAGAACGGGCTGGTGAACGGCTACGGCGAGGGCGTCTTCGCCCCGGACGAGCCCATCACCCGCGAGCAGCTGGCCGTCATCCTCTACCGCTACGCCCAGAGCAAGGGCCTCGGCTTCACCGGCATGTGGGCCTTCCGGCTCGACTTTAACGACGCCGGCGAGGTCAGCGAATACGCCTACGAGGCAATGTGCTGGATGACTATGAACGGCCTCATAAACGGCTACGACGACGGCACGCTCCGCCCGCAGGGCAGCGCCACCCGCGCCGAGGTCGCGGCCATGTTCATGCGGTTTGTTGAATTCATCGGATAACAAAAAATCCCCGCCTGTCGGCGGGGATTTTTTATGCCTCAGAATTTATTGCCGCTGTAGGTGCAGCCGTACTCGTCGACGGCGACCGTCTCGTCGGCAAGGAATGCGTTGAGGTTATCCTCAAACGCGCAGTTTTTGAGCGTCATCGAGGAGTCGAAGCCCGCGAGCAGCGCGCCTCCATCGTACAGGTAGGCGTTGCGGAGGAAGTCGCAGTTTTCAAAGCTCAGCGTGCTGTCGCTCACATAGGTGGCGGCGTAGGAGCAATCGCGTATCACGCAGTCACGCAATGTGTAGTCGGCGTAGTAGCCGCCCAGGCCGTACATGCCGCAGCCGTAGATGTCGCAGTTTTCAAGCGTCACCTCCGACGACGTGGAGGCGACAACGCCCGCCGAGCAGCTCTCCAGCACCTTCGGGTCGTGGCCGATGGATACATTTTTAATCAGTATGTTCTTCGACTCGAACACGCTGACGACGGTGTCGTCATAGTCGAGGGAGATGAACTCGCTGTTGGTATCGCCGATTATGGAGAGGTTCTCCAGATTGGAGATGTCGAGGCCGCCGCCCCCGAAGTCGAACACCATGTTTGCGAGGCGTATCTCGGTGTCGGAGGCTATGGCGGCATACAGCTCCTCGACGCTGTCGACGTAGACGACCCTGCGTCCGTCGTGCTCGCCCTCGCCCTGCAGGCTGATTGTGGCGTAGTTGTCGCAGTCGCCCTGGCCGAAGCCGTCCTCGGAGGAGATGTGGAACTTCGTCGGCGTGAGCTCCAGCGAGTCGCTGTGGCTGACCTTGTTCTTGCCGAGCTTGAAGCTCAGCTTGAGCGAGCAATAGGGGTTGATCTTGCCGTCTATGCAATATGTGCAGGCGTGGTAGCTGACCTCGTTGTTGCTTGTGATCTCAAACTCCTCGCCGAAGAGGTTGTTCTCTTCGGTGAAATTGTCCTCCTCCTTGAGGTTCAGCCATTTGTAGTTCAGCTTCAGCATTCCGCCGCCGGAGAGGGAGGCGTCCATCTTCATCAGGTCGCCGAGGAAGGTCACCTTGGCCTGGACTCTCGGCCCGACGGTGACGGTGATGCTCGCGGAGCCGTCGACCTCGGTCTCGGATTTGGTGTTGAATTTGGTCTTGAAATCCCAGTCCTCGTAGCCGACGCCGAGGCCGAAGCTCTCGCTGCGCCGCACCTCGACGGTAATCTCGCCCTTGCCGCTGATTACCATGTACAGGCCGAGCTTTGCCACCGACTGCAGCTTGCCGCCGCCTATCTTGATATTGATGGCCTCGGCCAGCGGGATCTCGATCTCCTTTTTCAGCTCGCCCGTCACGCCGACGGTGCTGCTCATGTCGACGTCCACGTCGAAGTCTATGGCGCAGAGGCCGTCCCACACCGCGCGCCACTCGGCGTCGAGCGTCGCCTTGATGCCGACCTCTATCTCGCCGGTCAGCTCAATTCCCCCGGCCAGCTCGCGGCTAATCTCGAACTTCGCCTTGTAGCTGCCTATGGTGTCCATCAGCTCGGCCTCGGCGGGCAGGAGGGTCACGCCCTCGCCCAGCTCGGCATTTTCAAACGACGAGGCGTCGGCGTAGCCGGTCTGGTATATGTCTATGCTGGTGAGCACGTCGCCCAGCTCCAGCTCGTCCTTGTAAATCGTGGCGCGGCTGCCGGAGATGCTTATGCTCTTCACCTTGGCGGAGTAGCCGCCGGGCAGCTCGTCGGACGACTCGATGACGAACACGTCGCCAGTCTGCAGCTGCGAGATGCTGCTGTCGATGTTCTCGAACACGCTGTACTCGTCGCTGTCGCTCACGAGGCGGTTCGCCGCGCCGCTGTCCGCGACTGTGACGTCCTCTCTGTACTCGACGGTGTTGGTCGCCTCGCGCGGCGCCTCCATCTCCGTTTTCTTGTCTATCATGCGGCAGATTATGGCCGCGGCCTCCGCTCTTGTGAGCGTGTTCTCCGGGCGGAAGCTGCCGTCGGGATAGCCCTCGATCAGCCCCAGCTTCCGGCTGGTGGCCAGCGCCTGAGAGAGCTCGCTGCCGTCGTCGGCGACGTCTGTGAAGCCCGGCTCTATAGACTGATAGCTGACGCCCAGGGCGCGCACCATCCAGAGCGCGGCGGTCTGCCTGTCGACGGGCGCGTCGGGGCGGAAATTGCCGTTCGTGAGGTCGCTCTCGCGCAGTATGGCGCGGGAGAAGCCCTCGGCCACATAGGCATACGCCCAGTGCGAGGCGGCCACGTCCGCTGTCTCGGGCGCGTCGGCGTTTTGCCCGGTGCCGACGACGCTGGAAATCAGCTTTATGTACTGCGCTCTGGTGAGCGTGCCGTCCGGCTGGTAGCTGCCGTCGCCCATGCCGTCGATTATCCCGCCGTCGGTGAGGCGGTCTATGTAGTCAGCCGCCCAGTGCCCCGACGGGACGTCGGAAAAGCTCGCGGCCTGCGCCGGGAAAATCATGAGGCCGGCGCATATGCAGAGTGTGAGCGCGAGCGCGATGAGTCTGCGAAATGTCGTCTTCAAGACAATTCCCCCTTTGTGTTTATACATTGAGTTTAACCTGTTATATCGTTAAAGTCAACTGGAGGAAAAGCGAAAACCTGTAAGCTGTCAAAATCTGCCTCAACTGCAATCACAGGATACAGCGGGGGAGCTCGAGGGGCAAGGCCCGCCTCGAATGGGATAGGCCGCCGTCAAAAAGCCTGAGATATCAGGCTTTTTGGGCGAAGCGGCAAAGCTCGGTCAAAAAAGCTCCAACGGAGCTTTTTTGACAAGCTGATAAGGCCGCGTTATGTACGCGGCCTTATCAGTGTGCGTATTGAGTTGAGGACTGCGAGAATCATCACGCCGACGTCGGCGAAGATGGCGACCCACATGTTCACGAATCCCACCGCGCCGAGCGCGAGGCAAATCAGCTTCACGCCTATGGCAAAAACGATGTTCTGATCGATTATGCCGAGGCAGCGCCGCGACAGACGAATCGCCCTGGCGGCCTTCACGGGGCCGTCGTCCATCAGGACGACGTCCGCCGCCTCTATCGCGGCGTCGGAGCCGAGCGCGCCCATGGCGACGCCTATGTCCGCGCGCGAGAGCACCGGCGCGTCGTTTATTCCGTCGCCGACGAACACGAGCTTTTTGCCGCCCGGCATCTCGCCGAGCAGCCGCTCGACCTCCGCGACCTTGTCGGACGGCAGCAGCTCCGAGCGCAGCTCGGTTATGCCGAGCTCCTCCGCCACCGCCTCGGCGACCTCGCTTGAGGCGCCGGTCAGCATGACTATGCGCTCGACGCCCGCCCGGCGCAGCTCGGCTATGGCCTCGCGCGCCGTGGGCTTCGGCGCGTCGGCTATGAGGATGTGTCCCGCATATTTGCCGTCTATGGCGACGTGCACCGCAGTACCCGCGCCGCCGCATGGTATGCACTCAGCGCCGACGGCGGCCATCAATCTCTCGTTGCCGACGGCGACGCTTCTGCCGTCGACCTCGGCGACGACGCCCATACCCGCCTCCTCGCGGATGGCGCCAAGGCGCTTTTCGTCGAGCTCCGCGCCGCATGCGCTTCTGATGCTGCGGCTTATCGGGTGCGACGAGGCGCTCTCGGCGAGGGCGGCGTATTCGAGCAGCTTCTCCGGCTCCATGGCGGCGTGGTGCACTCCGCGCACCTCGAATTCGCCCGCCGTGAGCGTGCCGGTCTTGTCGAAAACGACACAGCCGGTCTTGGACAGGCTCTCGAGGTAGTTGGAGCCTTTGACCAGTATGCCCTCGCGGCTCGCGCCGCCTATTCCGGCGAAAAAACCCAGCGGTATGCTGATTACCAGCGCGCAGGGGCAGCTGATGACGAGGAAGGTCAGCGCCCTGTAGAGCCACACGCCCCAGTTTGGCGCGCCGCCCGATATCAGCGCAATCACCGGCGGCAGTATGGCCAGCAGCAGCGCGGCGGCGCAGACAGCCGGGGTGTAGACCCTCGCGAATCTCGATATGAAGTCCTCCGGGCGCGACTTGCGCGAGCTCGCGTTCTCGACGAGGTCGAGGATTTTCGAGGCCGTCGACTCGCCGAAGGCGCGCGTCGTGCGCAGGCGGAGCAGGCCGCTGGTGTTTATGCAGCCGCTCATCACCTCGTCGCCCACGGTGACGCCGCGCGGCAGGCTCTCGCCGGTGAGGGCGCTGGTGTTCAGGCTGGAGCTGCCCTCGATGACGACGCCGTCTATCGGCACCTTCTCGCCCGGCCGGACGACTATGATGCTGCCCGGCTCGACCTCGTCGGGGTCGACGCGCTCGACAGCGCCGTCGCGCTCGAGATTTGCGTAGTCCGGGCGTATATCCATCAGCTCGCTGATGCTGCGGCGGCTCCTGCCGACAGCGACGCTCTGGAAAAGCTCGCCTATCTGGTAGAAGAGCATGACGGCTATGGCCTCGAGGTACTCGCCGTTCTCGTACACGGCTAGCGACATCGCGCCCAGAGTGGCGACGGCCATGAGGAAATTCTCGTCGAATATCTGGCGCTTCCTGATGCCGCGGAACGCCTTGCGGAGTATATCGCCGCCTATGACGATGTAGTCCGCGAGATACAGCGCCAGCCTCAGCCAGCGCCCGCCCTCGCCGAAGCGCGCGAAAAACCCGGCGCCCGCAATCTCAAGCATCAGCAGCAGCGCAGCTGAAATGACAATTCGCGCAAGCACGCGCTTTTGCTTTTTATTCATGGCTACCGCCCTCCGCTCAGATGTAGACCTCGCAGTCGTCCTCCACCTTTTTGCAGTTCTTGCGCACCTCGCGCATGACGGCGGCGGGGTCGCTGCCCTCGGCAAACTCGACTGTCATCTTGAGGGTCATGAAGTTCACGACGGCGCTCTGCACTCCCGCGGTCTTTTTCGCGGCCTCCTCCATTTTGTTGGCGCAGTTGGCGCAGTCGACCTCTATTTTATAAGTCTTTTTCATGGTGTGCCTCCTTCAACGATTAAATAATCGTTTAATTCTAATGCTATGATAGACCATTTTCACGCCGGTGTCAACAGTATTTTGTGGATATGGCCGTTTATTTTTCAGAAAGGCTGTGGTAAAATTGTACAGGAAAGGAGCTGGTTCAATGAGCAGTATCCAACTGCCGCACGACCACGGACAGGACATCGAGAGGCAGACGGAGTCGATGCCGCTTGAGGAGGACTTCAAAACGGTATCCGAGCTGTTCAAGCAGCTCTGCGACCCCAGCCGCGCCAGAATCTTCTGGCTGCTGTGCCACTGTGAGGAGTGCGTCATCAATATCTCGGCGATAGTCGGCATGAGCAGCCCCGCCGTGTCGCACCATCTGCGCCAGCTCAAGAGCAGCGGGCTGATCGTCAGCCGCCGCGGCGGCAAGGAGGTCTACTACCGGGCCGCCCAGACCGAAAAGGCCCAGCTTCTCCACCGCGCCATCGAGAAAATGATGGAGATCTCCTGCCCCTCGCCGCACGACGAATAAAACAGCCGGGACAAAAGTCCCGGCTTCATTCTTAGTCGTCCAGTATCCTGCCGTCGACGGAGATGGTCACCACCTGCCAGGGGATGAACTTTCCGCTGTCGCGCAGGGCTTTTTTCGCCGCAGCCTCAAGCCCGCCGCAGCACGGCACCTCCATCCGCACGACAGTGAGGCTGCGGATGTCGTTTTTAGCTATGATTTCGCCGAGCTTTTCCGAGTAATCCACCCCGTCGAGCTTCGGGCAGCCGACGAGCGTCACCCTGCCGCGCATGAAATCCTCGTGAATCGAGGCGTAGGCGTAGGCCGTGCAGTCGGCGGCTATGAGCAGCTTCGCGCCATCGAACCACGGTGCGTTCACCGGCGCGAGCTTTATCTGGCATGGCCACTGTCCCAGGCGCGACGGCGCCCTCCCCCGCCCCGGCTCTGCCGGAGGCGTCTCGGCGCGTCCGAGTTTGCGGGCCATCTGACCCGGGCAGCCGCCGTGCGCGGCGGCCTTCTTCGCCTGAACCGCCTTCTCGTCGTAGGCCGCGGCCTCGCGCTCGACAAAGCTTATCGCCCCAGTCGGGCAGGCCGGGAGGCAATCGCCCAGGCCGTCGCAGTAGTCGTCGCGCAAGAGCTTTGCCTTGCCGTCCACCATGCCTATCGCGCCCTCGTGGCAGGCCTCGGCGCAGGTGCCGCAGCCGTTGCACTTCTCCTCGTCTATGTGTATGATTTTTCTCACCATGGCGGTGTACCTCCTTGTCTTGATGGCTCAAGTATAGTACAATATCGAAAAAGGTATGTGGTTAAAACCACAAAATTGAGGTGAATCATGCAGATTCCGAAAAATCCGCTGTTTCGCGGCATAGACGAGGCCGAATACGCCGACATGGCGGAGCGCGGCTGCATACGCTTCGCCCGCTGCGAAAAGGGGCGGAGCATCTTCCGCGCGGGCGACGCCGCACGCGAGTTCGGCATAGTGCTCTCCGGCGAGGTGCATGTCGAGAGCTTCGACCTCTGGGGCAACAGGATGATACTGCACAGCATAGGCGAGGGGCAGCTGTTCGCGGAGACCTTTGCCGTCTGCCGCGCGCCCATGGGCGTGGACGTCACCGCCGCGCGCGACAGCGAGCTGATGTTCGTCGACGCCGCCGCCCTGCTCGGCGAACATAGCCGAGCCCGGAGCTGGTATCTCAAAATGCTGCTCAATCTGCTCGCGCTCACGGCGGGGAAAAACCTCGCATGGTCGGGCAGGATGTCGTGCATATCGCAGAAGACGATAAGGGCGAGGGTGATGAGCTACCTCTCGTCCGAGGCGCGCGCCGCGGGCAAAAGCGAGTTTGCGATTCCGTTCGACCGCCAGCAGCTCGCCGACTATCTGAATGTCGAGCGCAGCGCGCTCTCCAAGGAACTGGGGCGCATGCGCGCCGACGGGCTGATAGATTTCCGCAAAAACCGCTTCCGCCTCCTCGCCCCGCCGCGCGGGTGAGATAAAAAGATAAAAATTCGGGGGAATTTTAATTGAAAAACCAGACATATTACCGGGCGTTTTTCTATGTCCTGGGGCTGCTGATTCTCGCAATGGGGCTCACGCTCAACACGAGGGCGGGGCTGGGCGTCTCACCCATCATCTCGGTCTCGTTCAGCATTTCCGAGATCTTCAGGCTCAGCTTCGGGGACACGACCATGTTCCTCTACTGCGTCTTCGTCGTGATTGAGCTGCTTATTCACGGTCTTCGTCTCCGCGGGCGCGAGCGCAGGCTCATCCTCATCACGGACGTGCTCCAAATCCCGCTCAGCCTCGTCTTCACGCGCTTTCTCAACGTATTCGCCGCCTTCGTCCCTGATTTCTCCGACGGCGGCAGCTTCCCGCTCCGGCTCGCCGTCCTGATTGCCGCCATCATACTCACCGGCATCGGCGCCGCCATGTCGCTCTCCATGCGCGTCGTCCCCAACCCGGGCGACGGCATCGTCCAGGCCATTGCCGACTGCGTACATAAGAGCGTCGGCCTCACGAAAAACTGCTTCGACGTTCTGAACATAAGCATCACCATCAGCCTCGGCCTCCTGCTCGCCGGAAAAATCGTGGGCGTCGGCATCGGCACCGTCATTGCCGTCGTCGGCGTCGGGCGCATCATCGCGCTGTATCAGCACCTCTTCGGCCGCAAAGTTGCCGAGCTGTCCGGGATGGCATGAGGCAAAAATAGTAAAGGGCGTTCCCGTTTGGGAACGCCCTTTTTACATTTCTGGTGAATTATACTATCAAGTGCAACACTTTAGGGAAATAAAAAGAAGTTCATACAGAACCCTATGGTAGAATGAAGTTACCACACCACCAACCACCGGAGGGAACTGTATGAACTACCATCATCTTACCATAGAAGAGCGCAGTTGTATACGAAAATATTATGTGGATGGGTTGAGTTATCGGGAAATCGCCCGGCTGATTGGGAGAAACGTGAGCACGGTTTCGCGGGAGATACGGCGAAACTGCACCCACATGTATGACATCCCGACCTACTACCCCCACACCGCGCAGAAGAAGTACCTGCTGCGGCGTTCCTACTGCCACCGAGGGATGTTCCATTCGCAGGAGGTGCTCGACTACATAGAGGACAAGCTGCGGGCGACCTGGTC
>CALWXY010000185.1 GCA_944385595.1 uncultured Oscillospiraceae bacterium | reverse complement strand
GCCTGTTGGCCATGCCGGACCGCCGCGCCATCGTGGCGCTCATCTCAGCCGCGCTGTTCATCGTCATCGGTATCCTACCCGTGGACATGATCATTGAGAACATCGATTTCAACGTCCTCATGATGATAGCCGGCACCATGGGCATAGTCTCCCTGTTCATCGACTCACGTATGCCCGCGCTCATGGCCGACCTCATCCTCAGAAAAATGCCCTCGGTCAAATGGGCCATCGTCTCGCTCGCCCTATTCGCGGGCGTCATCTCCGCCTTCGTCGACAATGTCGCCACCGTGCTCATGGTGGCTCCCGTCGCACTGGCTGTCGCTAAAAAAATCGGCATCAACCCCGTCGGCATGATCATTGCCATCGCCGTCTCGTCCAACCTCCAGGGCGCCGCCACCCTCGTCGGCGACACCACATCCATTCTCCTCGGCGGACATGCCGGCATGGACTTCCTCGACTTCTTCTTCTTCCTTGGCAAGCCCAGTATCTTCTGGGGCGTTGAGCTTGGCGCCGTCATCTCCTGCTTCGTGCTGCTCTGGCTCTTCCGCCATGAGAAGGCCAAGATATCCACCGACGAGCTCACCAAGGTCACCGACTATGTCCCCACCGTGCTCCTCGTCGGCATGATAGTCCTGCTCATTTCCGCCTCCTTCATCCCCAACAAGCCCGACATCACCAACGGCATCATCTGCGTCAGCCTCATGGTCATCGGCATCATTTACACCGGTATCCGCTACAAGGCTCCCGAGAGGATGATAAAGCCCCTCAAGGAGATCGACTTCACCACTCTCGGCCTCCTGCTCGGCCTCTTCCTCGTCATCGGCGGTATCACCGAGGCCGGCGTCATCGACGCTCTGGCCCAGCTCTTCGTCAACATCAGCGGCGGCAACCTCTTCGCCTCCTACACCCTCATCGTGTGGGCCAGCGTCCTGTTCTCCGCTTTCATCGACAACATACCCTATGTCGCGACCATGCTGCCCGTCGTTCAGGCCATGGCCGTCACGCTCGGCGTCGAGCCCTATGTGCTTTACTTCGGCCTGCTGACCGGCGCCACCCTCGGCGGAAACTGCACCCCCATCGGCGCCTCCGCCAACATCACCGGTATCGGCATCCTGCGCCGCGCGTGCTACGAGGTCAAGAACAGCGACTTCTTCCGCATCGGCATCCCGTTCACCCTCTCCGCCGTCATCGCGGGTTACATCTACACCTGGCTCGTCTGGGGAATGTGACACGGCACAAAAAAAGCGGACGCCGCACGGCGTCCGCCTTTTTTTATCCGATTTCAATTTTCTCCACCGGCACGAAGGCGAAGTCGTCCATCGGCTCCAAATCCTGCGTCGAGATATCGTCGAGACTGCACGAATACCGCCCGTTGTAGACGAGCTCGCCGGAGTCGAACACCGCGAGCATGAAGCCGCTGTCCGGCACATCGCCGGTGTATATCCCGCCCGCGACGGCCAGCCTGTCGCCGGAGAGGGCGAAGCTGCTGTCGCTCATGTATTCCAGCCACACGGCCTCGTCGCCCTGCATGCGTATCTCATACAGCCCGTTCGCCTCCGCCAGCACGACGAAGCGGCAGTCGCTGAGCGAGAGCACCATGAAGCCGTCGCACTCGGCCAGATTGCTCCACAGCTCGTCGGGATTGAAGTCAATCACCTCAAGCCGCTGCACCTGCGTCATGCTCTCCGTGTCGATGACGGTGAGGACGTATTTGCCGTTTTCCACCGTGTGCAGCGTGAGGCGGTCATCGCCCATGGCGGTCATGTTCATAAGCTCCGTGCCGTCCGCGATTGGCCAGACGTTCTCGAGGCTGTCGATATGGATATCGCTCTCGTCGAAGCTCAGGCGGTACACGCCCCAGCCGCCGGGGATGAGGCTCAAATCGGGCAGCTCGCCCAGCTCGTTCTCGTAAAAGCGGACGGTGAAAAAGCAGTCGTTACCCACTATGGCGCTGTAGCAGTCCATGGAAAAATATGAGTTATACGTTCCGCCGCGCGTGAACACGTTGCCGTCGCTGTCTTTTTCGACGTCTATGAGCATGGTCTCGCTCCCGTGCACGGGTATGCGGAAGAAATCGTTCAGCGCGTCCCAAAGCTGTTCCTCGAGAGTGGGGCGCTCCATCGCATCCTCCCAGTATCTGTTGTCCGCGTCCAGCTCGAACGCCCAGCCGGGCAGGTCGATGCTGTACCAGAACGGGTAGTAATCGAAGTAGTCGGCAAGCCTCACCACGGCGCTGCCGGTGCTGCCCGGCTGCGTTTTGTCTATCAGTTCGTCATAGGCCTGCGCCATGGCGTCGATATAGAAATTGTATATCATGTAGATGCCGCGCGGCGCGTACTCGTCGCGGTAGTATTCGCGGTTCTGCGTGAAGCGGAACTCCGTCTCGCTGCCGGAGGCGCTCCAATCGGTCTGCCAGTGCAGACGGTAGTCCCAGCTGCGGCTGAAGCTCAGGCGCACGTCATTGGCCTCCGACTCGTCGCCGGAGAGCACCGCCGGCGTATACACGACGGCCTCGGCGTTCTCCGAGAGCCGCGCCGCCGAGACGGCCATGGCCGACGCGGCGGCAATCAGCAGCACCAGCAGCAGCGCTGTCATCTTTTTCATTCAGGTCACCCCCGTATTCCGACGTATACCTCGTTCATAAACGCCCTGCATGCCATGGGCCTCGGCTCGATGTCCTCAAGGCTGCAGGCGTACTCGCCCCGATAGCACAGGCCGTCCGGGCCGTAGACCGCGAGGAAAAAGGCGAGATAGTCGTCGTAAAAGCTGTATTCCGATTCGTACACGTTGCCCGCCACGGCGAGCCTGTCGCCGGAGAGCGCCATATTCACGCTGTCGTTCTCCACGTCCCAGAACGTCTCGCCCACGGCGCGCAGCTCGTATACGCCGCCCGTATCCGCGAGCGCCGTGAGCTCCCCGCTCTCGGCGCAGGCCGCGGCGAAGCCCTCGCCCTCGTACACCGCGCTCTCCGCGCCGTCCAGCTCAAACAGCTCAAGGCGCTGCAGCACGCTCATGCTCTCCGGCTCGAACACGGTGACGACGTACATGCCGTCCTCCTCCGTGTGCAGCGCCAGATTGTCCCCGACCTTGCCCAGGTGCAGCGGCCTCACGCCTTCGCCGAAGGAGTACACGTTCTCCAGCCCGTCGGCGCGCACTCCGTTTTCATCGAACGGCAGGCGGTACACGCCCCAGCCGCCGGGAATCAGGCTCAAATCCAGCTCTTCGTCGCAGCCGAAGGTGAAGTAGCAGCCGCCGTCCAGGACGGCGCTCATGCTCTCGAGCTGCGGTATGCCGTTGTCCACTCTCCGGCTCACGGAATATCTGCCCACGCTTATGGTGAGCGTGTCCTCCGGGCGCACGGGTATGCGGAAGAAGGTGCTCAAAGTCTCATAGAGCTTCACCTTCTCCGCCGCATGTCCGTCTCTGATAGAGGCATAGCTGGCAGCCTCCAGCTCGCCGAGAGATATGTCCACATCCGGGAAGTCGATGTCAAAATTTATCGGGTAGTAGTCGTACCAGTCCGAGAGCTTTATGTCTTTTGTGACCGTTCCGTCGCCGTCCAGCTCGGAGCGCAGCTCAGCCGTGGCTCTGTCCAAGCGAGTGAGATTGGCGCTGCTGAACTCGAACTGCACGCGCAGCTTGACGCCGTCGTACCGGCTGTCCGGCGGGCTGTAATAGCTGCCGTCGCTCTTATATGTCAGCTCCGTCTCGCTGCCCTCCGGCGTCCAGACCGTGTTCCAGTAGAGCCGCCAGTCCCAGTCGCGCGTGACGCGCAGCTCTATCCCCTCCGCCGCCGACTCATCGCCGTACTGCACCACCGGCGTATAGGCGACGGCCTCGCCGCCGCGCGCGGCGTAGTACGCCGCCGCCGGGAGCCCAACCGCCGCAGCGAGCAGCAGCGCCAGAAACGCCGCCATGCTCCACTTCACTGAGCATCATCCTCTCCCAGTATGTCCCCCAGCGCCTTTCCGGCGCGGTCGGGCCGGTAGCCGTAGCTCGATTTTACGTAGTCCATAAGGGTCATGCCCTTCTCCTCGAGCGAGTCGGCGGTCTCGTCGCCTATCACATGCCCCTTGTGCAGCAGCACCGCGCGGTTTACGAAGTTCGAGACCTCCTCTATAAGATGCGTCGAGAGCAGTATGGTCTCGTTCGGCTCGAGTATGCCGAGCAGCACCTTGTAGAAGTCCTCGCG
>CALWXY010000184.1 GCA_944385595.1 uncultured Oscillospiraceae bacterium | reverse complement strand
AAGCGCGAGACGATATACGAGATAGCCGACCTCGCGTATCACGTCATGGTGCTGATGGTCGAGGCGGGCATCTCGCTCGACGAAGTCCGCGCCGAGCTCGCCTCCCGCCACATCATCGACCACAAGGTGAAGCAGGAGAAGATGGTGTAAAACCGCGCGGGGCCTCGCAGAGTTCGCGCCCGCAGGCGGCGAAACTCTGCCGAGGGCTTTTGCCGGGAACAAAAAATTTGCCGGGAGCGTTATGCTCCCGGCTTTTTTCTGTTCTTAATCGCGCATGCGGCGAGGGCGGCGGGCAGGAGCAGCAGCGCGGCGGCGCTGTTCAGCCACGGCACCGTGCGCGTCGAGAGCGCGGCGAGCTGCGCCGTCGTCGGCGCTATGAGCGCCGCCGTCACCGTCGAGGCAGCGGCGCACAGCCACACCAGCCAGCGCCCCCCGCCCGGCTTTATCGTGAGGCCAGCCGGGCGGTCTATACCTATATTAAATACCTCCGCGAGCGTGTCCGCCGAGGCGTGCATCAGCAGAGCGACGAGCACGAAGTCCGTGAAAAACCACAGCGCGATGACCAGCGCCTCTATGCGCTCAATCGCGTCGAACATGCGCAGGTTCCGCACCATGACGAAATAGGGGTTATTTATCTGCATCGTCAGCGCCGCGCCGAAGCAGCCCACCGCCGTGAAGCACAGCAGCGCGATAAGCCCCGCGCAGAGCGAGAGCGTCCCGAAGCCCATAGGCGCGCGCCGCCCCTCGCCGCAGAGAGTGGTGTACAGCCCCGCGCTCACCGTGTTCAGCACCGGCAGCGCGCCGAGCGCTATGCCCGGCAGCTCGGACGCCACCGGACGCGAGTAGCTCCCCACCGACACCCCCGGCAGCGCCAGCAGCAGAGTCAGCAGCATGACGCCGACGAGCAGCGGCTTTATGATCTCCGCCGTCCGCCCCAGCACGCGAAATCGCCCCAGCCCCGTCATCAGCGCGAGCAGCCCCATCGCCGGGATGTAGGAGAGCGGCTTGCTCTCCGGGAATATGGTGGAGATGAAGCGGTTCGCGGCGCTGCGCATGATGAATGCGGCGTAGAACAGCATCCACAGCGCCAGCGCGAGCAGCAGCAGCCTGCCGGGCAGACCGAGGCTCCGCGCAATCAGCCGCGGCGGCGAGACGCAGGGGCACATCGAGCGCAGCAGCCTGTCGACTATCCAAAACAGCGCGAACAGCAGCGGCGCGGCAATCAGCGCGCTCAGCCAGGCGTGCTCGCCCGCCTGCGGCACGACCAGCGCGGGCAGAGTCCGCACCGCGGGCGACAGCACCGAGCACAGCGCAATCGCGCCGAGCTGTCTGCGGCTGACCTCAGCTTCCATAGTGCTCCCCCTCCCGTTCCGGCATGGTGCGCAGGTCGTAGTCGCGCTCAAGCTCCGCCGTGACGCTCACGCGCAGCTCCGCGCGCGCGAGCTCGCCGGCCCAGCGCTCCTCAACTGCGGCGAACTCCTCCGGCGAGGCGCGGCGGACGTAGTCGGCGAGGCCGAGGCAGTCCGCGCCGTAGATTTTCACAAGCTCGAGCGTGTCGAGCAGCCAGCGCCCGGCGAGGCGCTCGGCCTCGGCGCAGAGGGCGTGGGCCTCCGCGTCGGTGAGGATGCCGCCGCCCTTCAGCTCGTTTGCGGCGCAGTTGAGCGAGCAGCTCACCTCTATCGCCTCGAGCGAGCCGTCGGCGCGCCAGACGGGGCTTATGTCGCAGCCGTCGGAGCGGATGCCGAGCGTGGCCTGAACCCCGTCCGGCGTCGTCACGACGGCGCTGCCGCCCCCGCCGAGGCCGAGCAGCAGGTCGACGCCCCGCGCCGACTCGCCCTCGATGTAGCACGCGACGCGCTGACCGACGACGACGGCGTAGCCGCGCGGCACGGCGGCCAGCTCGCCGCTCTCGGAAAAGACTATGCCCTCGGTGTCCTCCGCGCCGATGGAGCAGACCAGCGCCGCGCCGCGCTCCGTGAGGGCGCGGGCTGTGTCCTGGAACGAAAAGACATGGCTCCAGCCGTCGCGCGAGGCTATGCGGTCCATGGAGCTGAGCGCGTCGTTGGCGCCGCCCTCGCCTGTTGCGGTCATCAGCTCCCCGGCGCTGCCGCCGTGGAGCACCACCAGCCCGACGTCCATGCGTATCTGCACGGAGCGGAAGAAGAAGTCGAGGCACTGGGACAGGTCGTTCTCCGCGAAATCCGAGCCGAGCACGGCGTAGCGGGCGTGGGCGTAGCTCATGTCCTCGCGCACGGAGAAGACGCGCAGGCGGTTTATCGCGTCGGTGACGCTCTCGCCGCGCAGCGACATTACTGTGGGGCCGGCCTCGCCGCTGGTGCCGGAGGCTATGGTGAGGCGGAGCGTGCCGTCGCCGCCGTCGTCGAAGCCCATGGTCTGAATGAGGTGCAGCTCGCCGACGTCGCGGTAGCTGGAGTATATGGACACGCAGCCGCCGGAGCAGAGGCAGAGCGCGAGGCAGAGCGCGGCGCAGATGATTCGTCTCGCCACGGCGCTCACCTCCTGTCGCGCCTGTCGCGGGTGTGGAGGGCGGCCTCGCGGGTCTTGTCGAGGCGCAGCGGCAGGCGCAGCAGCGCCTTGAGCGCGGCGCGCAGCCCGCCCTCGCAAAGCGGGCTGAGATACGGCACCCCGAAGCTCTCGAGCGAGCAGAGGTGCCACAGCAGCACGGCAAAGGCGCACATCAGGCCGAACATGCCGCCCGCGAGCGCGGCGAATACGAAGGCCAGCCGCGTGAGCCGCAGCACGGAGCCGAGGTCGGCGCTGGGGCAGGTGTAGCCCGCGATGCCCGCGAGCGCCACGACTATGACGGCAATCGGCGAGACGACCCGCGCCTCGACAGCAGACTGGCCGACAATCAGCGCGCCTATGATGCTCACCGTCTGCCCCACAGGCTCCGGCAGGCGCAGGCCGGCCTCCTGCAGAAGCTCAAAGGCGAGCAGCATGGCGAGGATCTCGACGAAGGTCGAGAACGGCACCTGCTGCTTGCTGTCGATGACGGATATGAGCAGCTTTGTCGGTATCATCTCCTGGTGGTAGAGCGCGACGGCGACGTACAGCCCCGGCAGGAGTATGGTGATGAACAGCGCGATATAGCGCAGCAGCGTGAGCAGCGAGGCGGCGAGGTAGCCGTTGGATGAGTCCTCCGGCACCTTGAGGAACTGCGGCAGCGTCGCGGGGACGAGAAAGCCGTATGGCAGGCCGTCGACCAGCACGCCGACGCGCCCCTCAAGCAGGTTGAGGGCAAATTTGTCCGGCCGCTCTGTGTGTATGAGCTGCGGGAATGGCGAGGACGGCCGGTCGGCCACGCACTCCTCCAGCGCCGCGGTGGTGAGCAGGCCGTCGGCGTCGATGGCGTCGATGCGCCGCCGCAGCTCGCGCACCAGCTCCGGGTCGGCGACGCCGGCGAGATACATTATAGATACTGAGGTGCGGCTCTTGCGCCCGATGATAGTCTGCTCGAGCTTGAGCGCGGGGCTTGCGAGCTTGCGCCGCACGAGGGCGGAGTTTATGCGGACGTTCTCGATGAAGGCGTCCTTCGCGCCCTTGACGCTCTTCTCGGAGCCGGGCTCGGCGACGGAGCGCTGCGCGGGCAGGCGCAGCTCGAAGGAGTAGGCGGTGCGCTCCGGGTCAAAGACCAGCACGGCGCAGCCGCGCAGGAGGTCGTCGGCGGCGTCGGAGAGGGTGAGGCGCTTTTTCATGGTGCAGACGCAGGCGGCGCCGTGCTCGATAAGCTCCATGCACTCGCGGCGGCCCCTCGGCGCGCCGAGGCGGAACATGTCGGTGAGCGGCTCGATGAGCACGGACGAGACGTCGGCGGAGGTGACGAGGCCGTCGACGAAAAACAGCTCGGCGCGCACCGCGCTGTCGCCGCCGAGATAGAGCGGTATGGAGCAGAGGTCGGAGCAGCCGTCGAAGGCCGAGCGTATGCCGGGGCCGTCCAGCTCGCCGGAGAGCGCAGGAGAGCGCCGGGGATGGTACGGCGGTATGCCGCGGTTGAAGAGTTTATCAAGTAAAGACATAGGCCCCTCCGTGAAAAGTGTGCGTAAAACAGTATGGCTCAAACCGGAAGAAATTATAAGCGCTCTGTATATTGGGGGAGAAACCGGGAAAAACGCCCCATATATAGGGAGAAATGGGAAAATCAAAAAAAGCAGAAAAAAATTGAAAAAAGGTGTTGACAAAGCGGTTTGGTGGTGGTATATTAATCAAGCGCTCGAGAGACGGGGCTCCGCGAGAGACCTGAGCGGTGAAAAAGTTAAAAACTTTCGGAAAAAGTTCTTGACAAACGCCGCCGAGTGCGATATAATAACAAAGCTGCGTTGAGCAGTGTGTACCTTGTAAATTAAACAATGTAAGA
>CALWXY010000183.1 GCA_944385595.1 uncultured Oscillospiraceae bacterium | reverse complement strand
CTCGTCAAAATGTACTCCATGGTCAACGTGCAGCAGTACCAGATAGTCGCCGTCGGCAACTCGGTCGCCGAGTGCGAGGCGAATTATCTGAAGCTCCTGTCAAACGACAATGTTATCTCCGGCGACCCCGGCACCTCCAGTGAGATTACCGGCGAGATTGCCGAGATCCGCTCGGCGGTCATCGACGGCAACACCGTGTATTATATAAGGCTCACAGGCGGCGACAGCTACTACATGGTTTCCGCCTCCAGCAGCGAGATTGCCCCCATCCTCGACGTCGGCGACGAGGTGGCCATCATGGCCGGAAGCGGCGACGGCGAGCTGGTCAGCGCCTACTCGCTCGAGAGAGCGGACTGAAAAGCAAAAATGCCGGAGGAAAATTCCTCCGGCATTTTTTATTTTACTCAGCCAAGCAGAGCGGAGGCCAGCGCCTCCATGGCCTGCTCGTCGGCGGGCTTCATCACCGAGCGGATGCTCACGACCGGCTCGACTATCTCGACGCACTTCATGCCCTCGAGGTACTCGCGGGTCAGCTTCGCCGCGGCGGGCGCCCAGGAGCCGTTCTCGATGATTCCGGCCTTTCTGTTGCGCCAGGTCTTGATCTTGAGGTGGTACAGGAAGTCCTCCACCACCGGGAACAGCGCGCCGTCGTAGGTCGGGCTTGCGACGACCAGCTTGTCGTAGCGGAAAGCGTCCTCAATGGCCTCGGCCATGTCGCAGCGCGCGAGGTCGGCGGTGACGACCTTCTTCGCGCCCTTGGCCTCAAGTATCTCCGCAAAGCGGCGCACCGCGGCGGCGGTGTTGCCGTGGATGGAGGCGTAGGCGACGAGCACGCCGTCGTCCTCAGGCTGGTAGCTGCTCCACAGCTGGTATTTGCCGATGTAATAGCCCAGGTTCTCCTTGAGTATCGGGCCGTGCAGCGGGCAAATCATGGCGATATCCAGCTGCGCCGCCTTTTTCAGCAGGGCCTGGACCTGCGCGCCGTATTTGCCGACGATATTGAAGTAATAGCGTCTCGCCTCGCAGTCCCAGTCCTCCTCGGTGTCGAGCGTGCCGAACTTGCCGAAGCCGTCGGCCGAGAAGAGGATTTTCTCGCTGCTCTCGTAGGCCACCATGACCTCCGGCCAGTGCACCATCGGCGCCATGACGAAGGTGAGCGTGTGCGCGCCGAGCGCGAGGGTGTCGCCCTCCTTGACGGCAATCACGCGGCTCATATCGAAGCTGAAAAACTGCGGCAGCATGCTCGCGGCCTTGGCGCTCGCGACTATCTTCGCCTCCGGGTATTTCTCCGCGAAGGTCTGGATGTTGGCGGCGTGATCCGGCTCGAGGTGCAGGGTCACGAGGTAGTCGGGCTGTCTGCCCGCGAGGGCGGCCTCGAGATTTTTGAGCCACTCGTCCGTCCTGCGGCGGTCGACCGTGTCCATGACGGCTATTTTCTCGTCGAGTATGACGTATGAGTTATATGACACGCCGTTGGGCACGACATACTGGCTCTCAAACAGGTCTATATCCCTGTCATCCGCGCCGATATACAGGATATTGGGGGATATGCTGACATCTTTCATAGTCTGTGCTCCTTTGCAAAGTCTGTTATTTTCCAAACACATTCTACCATATTTTTTCCCCGAGGCAAGAGCGATTTTGCAAAACATATTCCATTATGCGGCAAAATCATTTATAATATCCACAGTGTCTTTCTGTTCAAAAGGAGAGAGTTTGTTTTGGAGAATAAAAGAGACAGCTTCACATCAAAGCGGGGCTTTATCCTCGCATGCATAGGCTCCGCCGTCGGCATGGGCAACATCTGGCTCTTCCCGGCCAGAGTCTCCGCCTTCGGCGGCGCGGCCTTTCTCATCCCCTATTTCATCTGCGTCCTCGCCATAGGCTACACCGGCGTCGTCGGCGAGATGGCCTTCGGCCGCGCCATGAAAAACGGCCCCCTCGGCGCTTTTGCCGCCGCCTCCGAGCGCGCCGGGCGCGGCCGCGCCCTCGGCTCCGTGCTCGCCATGCTGCCTGTCCTCTCCAGTCTCGCCATGGCCATAGGCTACTCCGTCGTCGTCGGCTGGATCATCCGCTACTTCTGCGGCTCCCTCATCGGCGCGACCCTCGCCCCCGCCGATGTCGGCGGCTTCTCCTCCGCATTCGGCGCGGTCTCCGCGGGCAACTGGCCGTTTCTGATGGCGGCGCTCGTCGTCTGCTTCGCAGTCATGGCCTTCGGCATAGCCGGCGGCATACAGAAGCTCAACTCCGTCATCATGCCGCTCTTCTTCGCCATGTTCATAGGCATCGCCGTCTACGTCGCCACCCTGCCGGGCGCCGACGCGGGCTACCGCTTTATGCTAAGCCCCGACTGGAGCAGCCTCCTGCGCCCGCACACCTGGATGTATGCCCTCGGCCAGGCCTTCTTCTCCCTCTCCCTCGCCGGGAACGGCACGCTCGTCTACGGCTCATACCTCGGCGACGACGTCGACATCCCGTCCAGCGCCAAGTATGTCGCCGTGTTCGACACCCTCGCCGGCATAGTCGCGGCGCTCGCCATCATCCCCGCCATGTCCGCCGCCGGGCAGAGCCTCACCTCCGGCGGGCCGGGGCTTATGTTCATCTATCTGCCGAATGCGTTCTCCATGCTCCCCGGCGGCGGGGTCATCTGCCTGATTTTCTTCTTCGCCGCCTTCCTCGCGGGCATATCCTCGCTGGTCAATCTCTTCGAGGCCCCCGTCGAGGCGCTGCAGTCGCGCTTTGCGCTCTCGCGCCGCGCCGCCGTCGGCGTTGTGGGAGTTTTCGGCGCCGTCGTCGCGACGCTGATCTCCGCCATAGTCGAGGGCTGGATGGATTTCTGCTCCGTCTACCTCTGCCCCATCGGCGCGATGCTCGCCGCCGTCATGTTCTTCTGGTTCTGCGGGCGCGACTTCGTCGAGGACGCCGTGTCCCTCGGGCGCGATAAGCGCATCGGCGCGCTCTACTACCCGCTCGGCAAATACCTCTTCTGCGGGCTGACGCTTCTGGTGCT
>CALWXY010000182.1 GCA_944385595.1 uncultured Oscillospiraceae bacterium | reverse complement strand
CGCGAGGGCAAGTTCGTCACCTCCAGACAGCTGCGCGAGCGCCTCTTCCGCGAGACGCTGCGCGACGTCTCCCTCAAGGTCAGCGAGATTGAAAACTCCACCGACTCCTTCAACGTCGCCGGACGCGGCGAGATGAGCCTCTCCATCCTCATCGAGACCATGCGCCGCGAGGGCTATGAGTGCCCGGTCTCGCCCCCGCGCGTGCTGTATCAGGAGATCGACGGCAAAAAGTGCGAGCCTGTCGAGCGCGTCGTCGTCGACGTCCCGCAGGACTACATGGGCGCGGTCATGGAGAAGCTCGGCTCCCGCAAGGGCGAGTTTCTCACCATGCCCCCCGTCGGCAGCCGCATGAAGCTCGAGTTCCTCGTGCCGTCGCGCGGCCTCTTCGGCTACCGCAACGAGTTCCTCACCGACACCAAGGGCGAGGGCATACTCGCGAGCGTCTTTGAGAAATACGTCCCCTACAGGGGCGAGCTCAGCCGCCGCAGCACCGGCTCGCTCGTCGCGTTTGAGACCGGCGAGAGCGTCACCTACGGCCTCTTCAACGCGCAGGAGCGCGGCGCGCTGTTCATCGGGCCGGGCGTGCCTGTCTACGCCGGCATGGTCGTCGGCGAAACGCCCAAGGCCGAGGACATCTCCGTGAACGTCTGCAAGAAAAAGCATCTCACCAACATGCGCGCCTCCGGCTCCGACGAGGCGCTCCGCCTCGTGCCGCCGAAAAACCTGAGCCTCGAACAGTGCCTTGAGTTCCTCGCCGACGACGAGCTCCTCGAGGTCACCCCGAAGTCGCTGAGACTGAGAAAATCCATCCTCGACCACAGCCTGAGGATGAAGAAGCTTAAGGGCGGTAAATAAGGATAGCTGGTTTATCAAACCACATGAAATAGTCTACCAGACAAAATACATTTTACTTTTCCCCACACCTGTGATAAAATCGGGCGTGGGGAAATTTTTTCCCAAAAAACTTACTGGAAGTGATAGCATGAGCTTTGCAATACTGACCGAATCCACCTGCGACCTGAGCGCCGAGCAGCTCGCCGAGCGCGGCATATACTGCCTCCCCATGGACGCCACCATCGGCGACACCGCCTACAGGCACTACGCCGACGGGCGCGAGCTCTCGTTCGAAGACTTCTACCGCCGCCTCCGCGCCGGGGAGATGACCAGTACCTCCGCCGTCAACGTCGGCGACTGGCAGGAGGCCATGGAGGCGAACCTCACGGACGAGGGTATGCTCGTCCTCGCGTTCTCGTCGGGACTCAGCTCCACCTATCAGAACGCCCGCCTCGCCGCCGACGAGCTGCGCGAGAAGCACCCCGGCTGCCGCATCGAGGTCATCGACACCCTCGCCGCCTCCGCGGGCGAGGGGCTGATCGTCGTCGAGGCCGCGCGCAGGCGCGCAGAGGGCGCCTCGCTCGAGGAGACCGCCGAGTACATCCGCTGGCTCGTGCCGCACACCGGCCACTGGTTCACCGTCGACGACCTGCACCACCTCCACCGCGGCGGGCGCGTCTCGGCGGCGACGGCCATAGTCGGCTCGGCGCTCGGCATAAAGCCGGTGCTCCACGTCGACGACGAGGGGCATCTCATAAACGTCGACAAGGCCCGCCGGCGTAAAAAGTCCATACTCGCCCTGCTCGACCACATGAAGGAGACGCTGATCGAGCCGGCCGGACCGGTGCTCATCTCGCACGGCGACTGCGAGGCAGACGCCGAGTTTCTCGCCGGGGAGATTCGCGCGCTGTGGCCGGAGGCGAAGATTCTGGTGAACATGATAGGCCCCATCATCGGCGGCCATTCCGGGCCGAACACTCTCGCGCTGTTCTTTATTGCCGATCACAAATAAAAGCGCGAATGCGGAACCATTTTTCTTTAGAAGAAAAAGGGTTCCGCGCCTCCAAAAAGAATCTTTTTTGCGCGTATCCGGGTCTCAAGCGCCGCCGACACGGCGCCGTTAGAATTGAAGAGCGCTCTGTCCCACTCCGCGCCACGAGGCGCTCGCTGTGGGAGGAATTCGTGAGCGCGTGCTCCGACTTAGGGGCGCCTCGATTACTACCGAGTTTGTAACTATGCGCTCTCGCGCGCAACTAGAAAGCACCTGCCACAGAGGCAGGTGCTTTCTAATTTGGGGGCGATAGACGCAGGCATTAACGAATCGTCTCTAAAGGCCAAGGCGTCCGGGCGGGGGGCTTCATTTTGCAAAATTGGGAGCGTAAGCGGCCGAGCGGTCGGGGGTGAGAGCGTGATTCAAATTTGATATAGCCGCTCTACAGACACTTGCACTCGGATGCGCGGGCGGCTTGCTAACGAAAACCTGAAAAAAGAAAACGGCGCGGGGACTTTCGTCCCCGCGAGATTCTTTTTGGAGGGGCGGAACCCTTTTTCTTCTAAAGAAAAATGGTTCCGCAAAAAACGTCCCTTTTGCGGAAAGCTGAGATGGACGCTTTTATTTAAGGACGCTGCTGGTGTTCACAATCTCCGCAGAGTAGAGATAGAGAACATCAGCGCCCGCGAAGTCGACATAGTCGCCGAGTACGCTGCTGGGCGCGAAGCGGAGGACGATGAGCGTGACCTCCGAGTAGGCTTCGAGCAGGAGCGGCGCAATCGACGCGCCGAAGGAGTCGGTGAACACGATCAGGCGGCGCCCGGCCTGCGCCTCGGGGCTATTCACCACCGTTATCGGCGAGAGGCCGGAGAGGAACATCGAGTAGGGGTCGCTGCCCGCGAGCTTCTCAAGAATGTAGACCGCCGACGGCTCGTCCTCGCCGTAGATGCTCACCGACGCGCTCTCAGTGTAGCGGCTGGTGAGGTACACCAGAGTCTCCGGCTTCAAACCGTCGATGGTGCGGCTGTAGGAGCCGAGGAAGCCCTCGACGCTCTGCGCCTCGAACTCGTCCCAGTCGACCTCGAAGCCGAGCGCGCCGCCGAGCGCCGCGACCACCGGCTCAAGGCTGTCCTGACGCCAGTGCGGGTCGGTGAGCAGGTAGCTCTCCGCGTCGAGCAGCACTCCGAGATCCACAAGCTCTGTCGAGCTGTCGAGGCTCCCGGCGAGGTCGGACATCATCCGCTCGTGGTCGAGGCTGCCGGAGAAGCCCTCGCGCACATACCAGCTCTTGTCGGGTATGACGGCGCAGACCGGCTCGGCCCCGGCGAAATACTTCTCCCTCAGCTCCGCGAGCTTCTCCGCGAAGCGCTCGACGGACTTCCCGTCGTAGCTGCGGGTCTCGACGGCGGTGCCCTGGACGACGCTTATGCCGTCTATGCTGCCGGGCAGCTTCTCGAAGTTCGCCATGATGCCGGCGGCGTGGTCGTTGTCCATGACCAGCAGCACGAGATTGCCTATATTGCCGACCAGCACGTTCTCCGGCTCGACGCCGACGCATATCCACTTGCGCGGGTTCACGTTCTCGGCGATGGCCTTTTTGGCGGCCTCGACGTCCTCGCCATCGGCGAGCTGGACGAGGCAGACCGAGTGCGCCTGCGCCATCATCAGCGGCTCGCAGGCGTAGCCGTCGACGATATCAAGGTTGTCGACGCCGAGGTAGTAGGCCATGTTGTCCTTGGTTATCTGCGTGGCGTTGAGGCTGGAGGGCGTGAGGTACTCGGAGACGCCGGAGTAGACGTAGGCGAGTATGCGCAGCAGCGAGCTGTCCTTCGAGACCTCCGCGCCGGAGGCGATATCCGCCCAGGCGACGGCAAAGCCGGAGACGGCGCCGCTCTCTATGAGGCTGTCGCAGAGGCTCATGCTGCCGTCCGCGAGCTTGGCGTCGAGCGCGGCGGCGGAGACGAGCACGGCGTCGCCGCGCAGGAAGTTCTCGAGGTCTATGCCGCTTTTCAGAAGTCCCGCCTCTTTGCCGAGGGTCTCCCAGTCGCTCCAGGCTTTGTCGGCGTCGTAGCCGAGGGCGCGGAGCATCAGCGTGACGTAGGCCTGAGCCCCGGCGGGGGCGGCGGCGTCGAACAGCGTGTCGGACACGCCTTTGGCGAGGCCGTGCTCGTAGGCGTAGCCTATGTAGCTGTCCGCCCACTCGGGCACGTCGGTGAATGGGTGCTCGCCGCCGTCAACGCGGGCGTCGAGCTCTTTGCCGGTCATGCGCAGGAGCATGACGACGGCCTCGGCGCGGTTGAGCGAGCGGTCAAGCTCGAAGCCGAGGTCGCTGCCGAGGAAGAGGCCGAGGGTGTTGAGGCGCTCGGCCTCGGTCTGGGCCTTGTCCGCGTCGTAGGCCGCGGCGGGCAGGGCGCTGCCCAGCGCCAGCACCAGCGCGAGCAGCAGGATAAGGGGTCTGCGGAGCTTTTGCATTGCAATCATCCTTTTCGTTTGATGCCCTTATGACGCACGGCGGGGCAAAATAGTTCCCGGCGGCGCGATTCGCGCCCATTTTTATGAGGACAGGCTGTAAAATAGGCTCATCACCAGTGAGGGGAGCTATTAAAATGTCAGTCTGCGCCCAGCGAAGGCTAATTTATCTGCCCGCCGACGAGATCCTGCCCAATCCCGTCCAGCCGCGCCGCATGTTCGAGCCGGAGGCTCTGCGCGAGCTGGCCGAGAGCATAGCCGAGCACGGCATACTCCAGCCGCTGACCGTGCGCGAGCGGCGCGGGCGCTACGAGCTGATCGCGGGCGAGCGGCGTCTGCGCGCGGCGAAGATGGCGGGGCTCGGCGAGGTGCCGTGCATACTGGTGGACGTGAGCACGGAGGAATCCAGCCTGCTCGCGCTGGTGGAGAATTTGCAGCGGCGCGACCTCGACTTCATCGAGGAGGCCGAGGGCATAGGGCGGCTCATCCGCATATTCGGCCTGTCGCGCGAGGACGCGGCGAAAAAGCTCGGCAAGTCGCCGTCGGCCATAGCGAACAAGCTGCGCATACTCAAGCTCGAGCCGGAGCTGCTGCTCATGCTGCGCGAGAGCGGCCTCACCGAGCGGCACGCGCGGGCGCTGCTGCGCCTGCCGGACGCTCACTCTCGTATGGAGGCCTGCCGCTGCATAGCCGAACGCTCGCTCACCGTCGCGGCGGCGGAGGCGTATATAGACCGGCTGCTCGCCGAGAAGCGGCGCGCGCCGAGGCGCTCCACATTTATATTAAAGGACGTGCGGGTGTTCCTCAACAGCCTCGACCGCTCGCTCGAGCTTATGCAGCGCGGCGGCATCGCCGCCTCGGTGCGCCGCGAGGACAGACCCGACGAGCTGCTGCTCACAATAAGCATTCCCCGGTGCAGAAACGCCGAAAAAGCCTTGACAAATCTCGAAAAAAATGTATAATAGATAAGCCTGTCATAAGCAGGCAATCCTTGCTCCCGCAAGAGCGGGGGCCATAAAGTCCAAAAGGAGGTGCTCAAATGGCAAAGACCAGCGAAAAGTACGAGCTGATGTACATCATCAACCCGACCCTGAGCGAGGAGGACACCGCGGCTGTCGTCGCGAAGTTCAAGGCGCTCGTTGAGGAGCACGGTACTCTCGATGAGATGGAGGAGATGGGTAAGCGCAAGCTCGCTTACGAGATCGACGACATGTCCGAGGGCTACTACGTTCTCGTCAAGTTCACCAGCAACCCCGCCTTCCCCGCCGAGCTCGACCGTATCCTCGGTATCACCGACGGCGTCATGCGCTCGCTCATCACCCTGAGAGCTGAGTAAGGGGGAGCATTTATGCTGAACCACATCGTCCTCATGGGCAGGCTCACCCGCGACCCCGAGCTGCGCTACACGCAGTCCGGCACGCCGGTGGCCTCTTTCTCCCTGGCCGTGGAGCGCGACTTCGGCTCCCGCGACGGCGGCGAGAAGCAGACCGATTTTATCGACATCGTCGCCTGGCGCCAGACCGGGGAATTCGTCTCGAAATATTTCACCAAAGGCCGCATGGCCGTCGTCACCGGTCGCCTCCAGATTCGCGACTGGCAGGACAAAGACGGCAACAAGCGCCGCAGCGCGGAGGTCGTCGCCGACAACGTCTACTTCGGCGACTCCAAGCGCGACAGCGCGCCCTCGGCCGACGGCTTCCAGCCGGCTTACACCCGTCCTCAGCAGCAGGCTCCGGCGGCGAGGAGCTCCGCTCCCGCCCGGAGCTTCGGCTATGAGTCCGGCGGCTCCGCCTTCGCGGAGCTCGACGGGGGCGACGGCGAACTGCCGTTCTAAAATAAAATAAAGGAGGAACCATCCTTGGCTTTCGATAGAGATCGCAGCAAGAACCACAAGCGCCGCAAGGTCTGCCAGTTCTGCGCGGACAAGTGCGAGCACATCGACTATAAGGACACCGCGAAGCTCCGCCGCTTCATGTCCGAGCGCAGCAAGAT
>CALWXY010000181.1 GCA_944385595.1 uncultured Oscillospiraceae bacterium | reverse complement strand
GACGCAGGCATTGATAACTTGTCTGAAAGTCAAGGCGTCCGGGCGAGGGGCTTAGACTGCCAAAACCGGGAGCGCGAGCGGCCGAGCGGTCGGGGGTGAGAGCGTGATTCAAATTTGATATAGCCGCTCTACAGAGACTTGCACTCAGATACGCGGGCGGCAGACGAACAATTACCTGAAACGAAAAAACGACGCGCTTTCTGCCAACCCCGCGAGATTTCTTTTTGGAGGGGCGGAACCCTTTTTCTTTCTAAAAGAAAAATGGTTCCGCATGTCCCGCCCCCGAAGTGCTCCGCACTTCAAAAGAAAGCAGTCACCCTCACCTCTTTGGGACAATCTCTATCCAATACCCGTCAGGGTCGCTGATGAAATAGACCCCCATGTCGGGATTGTCCCAGCACACGACCCCCATGGCCTCGTGTCTGGCCCGCCACGCGGCCATGTCGTCCGTCTGGAGCGCGAGATGGTACTCGCAGTCGCCCAGATTGTAAGGCTCCGTGCGGTCGCGCAGCCAGGTCAGCTCCAGCTTGAAGTCCGTCTCTCCGTCGCCGAGGAACACCAGCCGGAACGAGCCGTCCGGCGCGACCTTCTCGCGCACCGGGCGCAGACCCAGAGCCTCGTCGTAGAATTTAAGGCTCCGCTCCAGGTCGAGCACGTTGAAGTTGTAATGGTCGAATTTTATCATCGCAGACCCTCCTTTTTGCATATCATACCACCCCCGCGCGAAAAAATCAAAACGCTCTTCCAATTTCGCCGCGGCAATATTATAATAATGTTATATTCACCGCAATCAAGGAGGGTCATCCATGAGAAAAGCCCAAAAATTCCTCTCCGTCCTCCTCGCCGCCGCCATGCTGCTCGGCGCGTCGCTCACCGCCGCCGCCGACGAGCCCGGCGAGTACGAGGGCAAAATCGTAATTCTCCACAGCAACGACACCCACGGCGCAGCCGCCTTCGGCGAGAGCTGCGTCGGCTTCGACGGCGCCGCCGCTATCCGCGCTCGCTATGAGGCCGGGGGCGCCGAGGTGCTCCTGCTCGACGCCGGCGATTTCTCCCAGGGCCAGCCCATCATCGACCTCTACGACGGGCTGACCGCGCTCGAATTCATGAACGCCGCCGGCTACGACGCCGCCGCCATCGGCAACCATGAGTTCGACCACAGCTTCGACACCCTGCTCAAAATGCTCAACTCCGCCGAGTTCCCCCTGCTCAGCGCGAACATCACATACAAGGACACCGGCGACCTCGTGTTCGAGGCAAACCGCGTCTTTGAGCTGGACGGCGCCAAAATCGGCGTCTTCGGCCTCGCCACGCCCGGCACCATGACCTCCGCCAGCCCCGCCAACACCGCGAACATCAGCTTCGGCCGCGACGCCGACGAGCTCTACGCCATCGCCGCCGAGCAGGTCGCGCAGCTCGAGAGCGCGGGCTGCGACCTCATCGTCTGCCTCGGCCACCTCGGCGACGACAGCTCCGCCGCCCCCTATCGCTCGCTCGATGTCATCGAGAACGTGAGCGGCATCGACCTCTTTATCGACGGCCACAGCCACAGCTCCTACGAAAATGGCCAGATGGTCGGCGACACGCTGCTCGTCAGCGCCGGCGAGGGCTTTGAGTTCCTCGGCGCCGTCGTCTACGACCCGGCGGACGGCTCGCTCAGCGCCTCGCTCCTCACCGCCGATGACGTCGGCCAGCCCGACAAGGCCGTCACCGCCATCATCGAGGCCTACGCCGGCGAGGTCGAGGCCGACTACGGCGCGGTCTTCGCCAAAACCGAGGTCGACCTCGACGGCGAGCGCGACACAAACCGCACCGGCGAGACCAATCTCGGCGACCTCACCTCCGACGCCGTACTCTGGCAGGCGCGCCGCTCATTCGGCGAGGTCGACGCCGCCATAAACAACGGCGGCGCAATCCGCGCCGGCATCCCGGCGGGCGACATCACCAAAAACGACCTCGTCACCGTCTTCCCCTACTCGAACACCATCAGCATACTGAAGCTCACCGGCGCGCAGCTGCTCGAGGCGCTCGAGGCCGCCACCTGGTGCACGCCCATCTCCGCCGGCTCCTTCCCGCAGGTCGCGGGCATCGAGCTGCGCCTGAACACCTCCGTCGACTACGCCCCCGGCGACCTGTATCCCGACTCCACCTACTACGCCCCCGCCGAGCCGGGCAGCCGCGTCACCATCCGCACAGTCGGCGGCGAGGCCTTCGACCCCGAGGCCGTCTACACCATCGCCACCAACGACTTCCTCGCCATCGGCGGCGACACCTACTACGTCTTCACCCAGGCCTCCTACAGCTACGACACCGGCGTCGCCCTCGAGGAGGCGCTGATCAGCTACATCTCCGAGGAGCTGGGCGGCGTTGTCGGCTCCGAGTACGCAGAGCCGCAGGGCCGCATCCGCGTGAGCGACGGCGTCCTCGACGAGTTCACCGACCTCGCGCCCGGCGCGTGGTACGAGCAGAGCGTGAGCTACGCGGTGGAAAACGGCTACATCGTCGGCGTCGGCGGCGGACTGTTCCAGCCGGACGCCGAGATGACGAGGGCGCAGTATATGACGCTGCTCTACCGCGTGGGCGAGAAGTTCGGCATCTACCCCGACGCGGAGACCACCGGCGAGAGCTGGTACGTCCCCGGCGCGGCGCTGGCGCAGGACTACGCCTTCAGCTGGACGGAGGAGGAGCTTATGCAGCCCATCACCCGCTACGAGCTGACGATCGCGAGCGCGCGTCTGCTTGCCGACATGTACGACAACGCCTCGCTCGAGGCGCAGCGCGAGAGCGCGGGCTTTTCCGACGTGCCTGAGGCGGCGGCGGAGCTGATTGACGAGCTGTACCGCGCGGGGCTGATAAACGGCTACGAGGACGGGACCTTCCGTCCGGACGGCACGGCGAAGCGCTGCGAGATTGCGCAGATAGTTTACAATATGCTCGAGGTTGTGCAGCCGGTCGCGGGCAGCGCCGCGGCGGCAGCGTGAGGAATACTGATTAGACGCCTCCGGCGGTGCGCAGCAAAAAGTTTTCGTCCACCTTTTTCAAAAGGTGGCGGTTTCCAAAGGCAGCGCCTTTGGCCGCCCGCCGCAGCGGGCGGAACTCCTTATCGTTAAAAAGCTCAGGAGGGGTTCGGGGAACCCTAGCAAGGGGTTCCCCGATTCTTCCGATAATGCTCTGCTCTTCGATGACGCGGAATGCGGAACCATTTTTCTTTAAAAGAAAAAGGGTTCCGCGCCTCCAAAAAGAATCTTTTTTGCGCGTATCTGCGTCTCAAGCGCCGCCGACACGGCGCCGTTAGAATTGAAGAGCGCTCAGTCCCACTCCGCGCCACGAGGCGCTCGCCGTGGGAGGAATTCGTGAGCGTGTGCTCCGACTTAGGGGCGCCTCGTCTACTGCCGAGTTGTCAACTATGCGCTCTCTCGATAGACGCAGGCATTGATAACTTGTCTGAAAGTCAAGGCGTCCCTGCGAGGACGGTGAATCGACAAATTTCGACAAAATCAGCGCCGGAGCGTAGCGGGGTGGCGCGGTCGGGGGTGAGAGCGTGATTCAAAGTTGATACAGCCGCTCTACAGACGCCGGTGCTCGGATACGCGCAAAAAGATTTCTTTTTGGAAGTGTGAAACCGTTTTTCTTTCTAAAAGAAAAATGGTTTCACATAT
>CALWXY010000180.1 GCA_944385595.1 uncultured Oscillospiraceae bacterium | reverse complement strand
TGCCGCCGAAGCTCTCGATAAGCTCCGCGGCCTCATTGCGGGTCATCGTCTCAAGCGCGCCGGTGAGGACGAAGGTGAGGCCGTCGAAGCGCCTGTCCTTCTCCTCGGAGAGGCACAGCATGTTCACACCGGCTGCGCGCAGCAGCTCTATCTGGTGCCGGGACTGGGGGTTGTCCAGCCAGGAGCGCAGGAAGCGCGCGGTGATGGGGCCTATATCCGATATGGCGGTAAGCTCCTCCTCGGAGGCTGCGAGCAGGGCGTCCATGCTCCGCAGCTTTAGCGCGAGGGTTTTCGCGGCCTTCTGCCCCACCTGGCGGATGCCGAAGGCGCAGAGCAGCTTTTCAAGGCTGTTGCCCTTGCTCTTCTCGATGGCGGCTATGAGGTTCTCTGCGGATTTTTTGCCCATGCGGTCAAGCCTGGCGACGTCCTCGGCCCTGAGGTAATAGAGCCCCGCGGCGGAGCTTATGAGCTTCGCGTTTATCAGCGACTGGGCGACGGATATGCCGAGCCCCTCGATATCCATGGCGTCGCGCGAGGCGAAGTGCGTGATGCTGCGCAGCAGCTGCGCCGGGCACTCTGCGCCGGTGCAGCGCATTGCGGCGCCGTCCGGGTCGCGCACCACCGGCGAGCCGCACTCCGGGCAGGTGTCCGGCAGGCGGAACGGCACTGTACCCTCCGGGCGCAGCGCGAGATTGACGGACAGCACCTCCGGGATAATCTCGCCCGCCTTCTGCACCAGCACCGTGTCGCCGACGCGCACGTCCAGCTTGTCGATGAAGTCCTGATTGTGGAGCGTCGCGTTTGTGACTGTGGTGCCCGCGAGGCGCACAGGCTCGATGACGGCCTTGGGCGTGAGCACGCCGGTGCGTCCGACCTGAACCGTGATGTCCGTGACGCGGCTCTCCTTTTTCTCGGGCGGGTATTTGAAGGCAACCGCCCAGCGCGGGGCCTTGGCCGTGCTGCCGAGGCGGCGGCGCATATCGAGGGAGTCGACCTTGACCACAGCGCCGTCTATGTCGTAGGGGAAGCTCTCTCGGCTGTCCCCTATTCTCTGTATCAGCTCCCAGCACTCGTCCGCCGAGGCGGCGGGCTCGTCGGGGATGACGGACGGAAAGCCCATCGAGCGCAGCGCCGCGAGAGTCTCCCTGTGGGTCTGCCAGCCGCGCTCCGAGGCGGTCTGGATGTTGAACAGGACTATGTCCAGCTTCCGCGACGCCGTCACGGCGCTGTCGAGCTGGCGCATCGAGCCTGCGGCGGCGTTGCGGGGATTTGCGAGCAGGCTCTCGCCGTTCAGCTCGCGCTCGAGGTTCAGCTCCTCGAACACCTGCTTCGACATATACACCTCGCCGCGGACTATGAGGCGCTCCGGCGCGTTTTCGATGGCTGCGGGCAGGGTGCGGACGGTTTTGAGATTCGCGGTGACGTCCTCACCGGTGACGCCGTCGCCGCGCGTCGCGCCGCGCCAGAGTTTTCCGCCGCGGTACTCGGCGGCGACGGAGAGGCCGTCGACCTTTGGCTCGACGGTAAAGCGAGCCTCCGGCTCAGCCTCGCGCACGCGCGCTATGAATGCGTCCAGCTCCTCGCGGGAAAAGACGTCCATAAGGCTCTCAAGCGGCACCTCGTGCCGCACCGGCGCGAACTGGCGCGATGCCGTGCCGCCGACGCGCTGGCTCGGCGAGTCCGGCGTCAGCAGCTCCGGGTGCGCCTCCTCAAGCTCGATGAGGCGGCGCATCAGCGCGTCGTACTCGAAATCGGATATGGTGGGAGCGTCGTTGTCGTAGTAGGCGGTGTTGTGGCGGCGCAGCTCCTCGCGCAGCTCGTTTATCTCCTGAACAGGCTCCATAATTCACTCCATAATGATGTATGTCTCCGGCACGGTGCCGACGATGACGGTCTCAGCGACGATGACGTCGCTCCTGACCTCGGCAGCAGCCATGTCCCAGGGCAGCAGTATGTCTATCTGCACCGTGACCTCAAATATTATCTTGTGCTTGGTCTGGTTTATGCCCGCCTCCTCGAGGCTGTTGTGGAAATCTATGCGCGACGAGGTGAGCATGATGATATCGAGCGGCACCATAGGCCCCTTGCCCATCAGCAGGCTGCTGCCGAGCAGGTTGCCTATTGGGACGTCGACCTCTATTATGCGCCGCTCCCCTTTGCCGACTATGAGGTCGAGCATGTCGGCGGAGAGGGCATTTATCTCCGACATATTGGTCTTGATGGCGGCGACTCTGCCGTCGGAGAGCTTTTCGAGGGTGACGAATCGGTCATAGCTCATGTCGCCGGAGCGCATCAGCTCGTTTACCGATGAGTTTATATCCATGGTGACTATGTCTATTGCGTCCGACACGGCCATCTCCGTCGACACGCGGCGGAGAAACAGGACTGCGGTGATGACAAACGCCGCGGCTGCGAGCAGTATGAGGACTGCCGCGAGCTTGAGCTTCGACTTTCGAGTGAGCCTCGGCAGGCGCAGGCGCATTATGCGCGCCCTCCGGCGGATATACATAAAGGTCACCCCCTATGTATATTCTATGCCTCCAGCATCTCGCTTATGGCATACATTATGCC
>CALWXY010000179.1 GCA_944385595.1 uncultured Oscillospiraceae bacterium | reverse complement strand
GGTCGTAGTAGGTCACCGTGCCTATGCCGGAGGCGCCGTCGCGCAGCCACAGGCCGAGCTGCCAGCTGCCGTTTTTGCCGAGCGCCGGCTGAAGCTCAAGGCTCAGCTTCTCGCCGCCGCGCACCAGCTCGACGTCTATCTCATCCCCGTCGAGCTCCGCTATCGCCCCGGTGAAGTCGCTGCCGCAGCGTATCTGCTCCCCGTCGATGGCCACTATGCAGTCGCCGGGTCGCAGCCCCGCCTCCTCGGCGGGCGAGACCTTGCCGGTCGAGGTCTCCACCTCCGTCAGCCGCGAGACCACCACGCCGCCGGTTTTCAGCTCCAATCCCACCGTCATGCCGCCGGGCACAAGCTCCGCGGCGAAGGCCGTGCCGCCGAGCACGCTGAAACACAGAAGCCACATGGTGACTGCCGCCGTGATTCCAATTTTTTTCATTCTCTCACCCATCTCCTTTCTTTGGCCGACGGTTTAAGTATGTCTGGCGGCGCTCAAAATAACGATAACAATATATTTCTCGATTACCTTTTGCGGCTCCGGCGCATATTATAGGGCGAGTGAAAATTTTGCCGCCTTGCGCGGCGGAAAGGTGTGGGAGCATGACATCTCTCCAAATCGGCTCGTCCGGCCCGTCGGCGGCGCTGCTCCAGCTGGCGCTGCGCCGTGCGGGCGTCTACGGCGGCGAGCTCGACGGCATTTTCGGCGAGGCAACTGCCTCTGCTGTAGCCGAATTTCAAAAAAACAACGGCCTGCGCTCCGACGGAGTTGTGGGTCCCAGGACGCACCGGGCGCTGATGCCCTGGTATCTCGGCTACACCGTCCACACCGCGGCCAGGGGCGACACTATATATAAAATCGCGGCGCGGCACGGCAGCTCAGTGCGCGCGATAGAGACGGCCAATCCCGGTCTCGACGCGCTGAACATCCCCGTCGGCTCGGCGCTGACCGTCCCGCTCGGCTTCGAGCTGGTGCCGGACGGCCTCGACTGGTGCAGCGCGCTCGTCGGCTACTGCGTGCGCGGGCTGGCCGCGCGCTATCCATTCCTCGCGCTCGACGAATTCGGGAAGAGCACCATGGGCAGGCCGCTGTACAGTCTCTGCCTCGGCGGCGGCGAGCGGCGGCTTTTCTACTCCGCGGCATTCCACGCGAACGAGTGGATCACGGCCCCGCTGCTGCTCAAATACATAGAGGAGCTCAGCTCCGCCTATTCGCGCGGCGCGGAGCTCTGCGGCGTGCCCGCCCGCGCGATTTTTGAAAAATGCCGCATCTGCTTCGCGCCGTGCGTGAACCCCGATGGCATGGATCTCGTCACCGGCGAGATCAAAAGCGGCGCTTTTTACCGCGCGGCCTCCGTGATAGCGGAAAACTACCCGGACATCCCGTTCCCCTCCGGCTGGAAGGCGAACATCGCGGGCGTCGACCTCAATCTGCAATTCCCCGCCGAGTGGGAAAAGGCGCGGATTTTGAAATTCGCTCAGGGCTATGTTTCCCCGGCGCCGCGCGATTATGTCGGCCTCGCGCCGCTAAGCGCCCGCGAGAGCCGCGCGGTCTACGACTACACAAACGCCATCGACCCTGAGCTGATTCTCGCCTACCACACTCAGGGCGAGGTGATTTATTGGCAATATCTGGATTATGAGCCGAAAAACTCGCTGGAGATTGGCGAGGCGCTGTCCAAAGCGAGCGGCTACGCGCTGGAGAGCACGCCATACGCCTCCGGCTTTGCGGGCTACAAGGACTGGTTTATCAGCGAATTCGACCGCCCGGGCTACACAGTCGAGGCCGGACTGGGCGAGAACCCGCTGCCGATCTCGCAGTTCGGCGAGATTTACGCGAAAAACCGCTGCCTGATGACGGCGGCGGCTGCTGCTATGCTGTAAAAAAATCCCCGCCTCCCGGCGGGGATTTTTAGTTTGAATTTTATTTGTTCACGGCCTCGAACTCGGCGACTATGCCGTCGTCCGGCTTTGCGGTGGCAAGGCTCACGACGACTATGGCGACGAGCGCGCAGATAAATGCGGGCAGCAGCTCATAGATTGCCCAGGCGCCGCCCATGGGGGCTATGCAGTACTTCCAGACGAAGACCATGACGCCGCCGGTGAGCATACCGGCCAGCGCGCCCCACTTGTTCGAGCGCTTCCAGAACAGCGCCGCGAGCATGACGGGGCCGAAGGCCGCGCCGAAGCCCGCCCAGGCAAAAGACACGACGCGGAACACCGAGCTGTCCGGGTCGCGCGCGAGGAATGCCGCGACAAGGGAGATGACGACCATCGTGCCTCTGGCGACGAACATGCCGCGCCTGCCGGAGAGGTCGAGCTTCAGAAACTCGGCGCCGAGGTTCTGCGACACGGACGAGGACGCGGCGAGCAGCTGAGAGTCCGCCGTCGACATGGTGGCGGCGAGTATGCCCGCGAGTATGACGCCCGCTATAAGCGCCGCTATGACGCCGTGCTCGCCTATGAGGCTCGATATGCGGACTATGATAGTCTCGGAGTCGGCGAGCTGCTCGAGCGCGCCCGCGGCGGTCATGCCGTTGCCTATGAGGCCGATGACTATGGCAATCGCCATGGAGATGACGACCCAGCTGGTGGCGACGCGGCGGGAGAGCTTGAGCTTCTCCTCGTGCTCAATGGCCATGAAGCGCAGCAGAATGTGCGGCATTCCGAAGTAGCCGAGGCCCCAGGCGAGCAGCGAGCAGATGGTGAGCAGGCTGTAGGGATTGCTTCCTCCGGTAGAGGGGTCGTGTATGTTGCTGAGCGAGAGGTAGCCGGCCATGGACTCCGCGTTCTGGACGACGCTGTCGATTCCCCCGGCGGCGTTCACGCCGAAGGCGAGGACGACGACCAGGGCGACGGTCATTATGATGGACTGGATAAGGTCGGTGAACGAGGCCGCGAGGAAGCCGCCGAGGACGGTGTATATGACGATGACGGCGGCGCTCACCAGCATGGCCAGCACATAGTCGATGCCGAAGAGCGTCGAGAACAGCTTGCCGCAGGCCGAGAATCCGGAGGCGGTGTAGGGTATAAAGAAAATGATTATGACGACGGCGGCTATGGCCGAGAGCAGGCTGCGCTCGTCGCCCCAGCGCTTCGAGAAAAACTGCGGCACGGTGATGGCGCCGAGCCTGTGCGAGTAGCGGCGGATGCGCTTTGCGACTATCAGCCAGTTGAGATATGTGCCGATGGCGAGGCCGATGGCAGTCCAGCTCGCCTCAGCGAGGCCGGTGAGGTAGGCGACGCCCGGCAGACCCATCAGCAGCCAGGATGACATGTCGCTCGCCTCGGCGCTCATGGCCGTGACGAATGGGCCGAGCTTGCGCCCGCCGAGGTAGAAGTCGTCGACCGACTCGTTTTTCTTTGAATACACGACGCCCACCCACAGCATACCGGCCAGATACAGCGCGATTGCCAGCAGCATGAGCGCCTGCGCGGTGGTGATTTGCATACGAATACATCCCTCTCAATTCACATTGGGGATATTATATCGCAACAAATTTTGAACTACAACACAGAACGGTGTATAGACTATAATCTATACACCGTTCTGGTTTTATGCTGATTTTTGCCGATTTCTCAGTGTTTACAGACTGTACTGTTTCAATACCAAAGTCTGTACTGAAAATATTATTTTTCCCGAATGCCCGACAGGAACATCGGCATCATGCGCCTGGCGTAGTTTTTGAGCGAGTACTCGCCGCCGCAGAGGCACCAGTCGTAGAGCAGGCCGCGCTCGCATAGGGCGTAGATCTTCGCTATCTCGTTTGCCGTCATGTCCTGGCTCAGCTCGCCGCTGCGCTGCCCCTCGGCGGCTATGCGGCGGATGACCCTGTAGTAGACGCGGTTGTGGTCGAGCAG
>CALWXY010000178.1 GCA_944385595.1 uncultured Oscillospiraceae bacterium | reverse complement strand
GAGGCCGTGCGCCTGAGCGACCGGGTGTACATACTCGGCGGCAGGCCGGGGCGCATCGTCGCGGAGCTGCGGATTGACCCGCCCCGCCCGAGGCCGGAGGACTTCAACCTGACACACGAGTTCGCGGACTATAAGAGGGAGCTGCTGGGCTACCTCAAATAAGGGGACGCGATGCGAAACCATTTTTCTTTGTAAAGAAAAACGGTTTCGCACTTCCAAAAAGAAACACGCGGGGTCGGCAGAAAGCGCGTCGTTTTTTGTTTCAGGTTTTCGTCAGGAAGACGCCCGCGGGGACGCGATGCGAAACCATTTTTCTTTTAGAAAGAAAAACGGTTTCGCACTTCCAAAAAGAAATCTTTTTTGCGCGTATCTGAGCTTTAAGCGCCGCCGACACGGCGCCGTTAGAATTGAAGAGCGCTCAGTCCCACTCCGCGCCACGAGGCGCTCGCCATGGGAGGAATTCGACAAATTTCTACGCCGACTTTTGGGCGCCTCGCCCCTACAGAGTCGCCAACCTTGGCGCTCTCTCGCGCGAATACGAAAGCACCTGCCACAGAGGCAGGTGCTTCGTTTTACGGTGGATAGACGCAGGCATTAACGAATCGTCTCTAAAGGCCAAGGCGTCCCCGCGAGGGGCTTAGACTTGCAAAATTGGGAGCGCAAGCGGCCGAGCGGTCGGGGGTGAGAGCGTGCTCCAAATTTGATATAGCCGCTCCACAGACACTTGCACTCAGATACGCGGGCGGCTTCCTGACGAAAACCTGAAAAAAGAAAACGACGCGCAGACTGCCGTCTTCGTAGTTTTCTTTTGGGAAGCTCGAAACCCGTTTTCTTTTACAAAAGAAAACGGGTTTCGAATTTTTTGGGGAGTGTTTTGTAAGAGAGAAAGAGAGGAAGAAATGTATCGATTTTAAAAGAGTGAGTTCATATCCATTATCTCGACGTCGAGGTCGAACACCTCGCCGTCGCGCCATATGGTGAGGACGATGTAGTCGCCCACCAGGTGCTCCGCCTTGATTCCGTTCAGGTCGGAGTTTGAGTATATCTCAACGCCGTCAGCCGCGACTATGATGTCGCCGGCGAGCACCCCCGCCGCCTCGGCGCCCGAGCCGGGACTCACCTCGGTCACATACACGCCCGACGGTAAATCGTAGCCCCACAGCGCCTCCTGCGGTATCGTCCCAACGGTCACGCCTATGCCGGGCCGCCCCGCCACATGGCCGCTGTCCATGATCTCGTCCACGACCGTCTTTACCGAGCTGCTCGGTATCGCGAAGCCTATGCCCTCGATGCTGGAGCCGTAGGAGATCATCTTCATGTTCGTTATCCCTATCACACGCCCGCTCATGTCGATGAGCGCGCCGCCAGAGTTGCCCTCGTTTATTGCGGCGTTCGTCTGAATCAGGGTCATGTAGTTCCCGTCGTAGTACACCTCGCGGTTAATGGCGGAAACTATGCCGTTCGTCATCGTGCCGCGGAACTCCTCGCCCAGCGGATTGCCGATTGCCGCCACCTCGTCGCCCACGCGCAGATTCGACGAATCGCCGAACGGCGCGGCCGCGAGGCCGGTGCAGTCGATTTTCACTACGGCTATATCGCTAAGGGAGTCGTAGCCGACCAGCATCGCGGAAAACTCCCTGTCGTCGTGGAGGACTATCGTCAGCTCATCCGCCCCGTCCAGCACGTGGCTGTTCGTGATGATGTAGCCGTCCTCCGTGAAGATCACGCCCGTGCCCATGCTGTAGGCCTCGCCGTCGATCGCGGCGGTTATCGAGACTATCGACGGCAGCAGCCTGTCGTAGATCTCGCCGAGGCTCAGCTCCTCGCCGCGCGGCGTGAAGCTCAGCTCCACGTCGGGGTCGGGCTCGGTTCGCTCGAGGTTGTTCGTGCCTGTGGAGGCGCCGGAGCCGTACAGCCCGTCGAAATAGTCGCGATAGTCGTCCGGCGGGAGCGTGTACTCCGGGTAGAGAGCCACGTCGCTCTCCGGCAGCGACATGCCTATGACCAGCAGCGCCGCGAACACGAGCACCAGCGTCGCCAGTATGGCGACTATATATCCGAGCGCCCCGCCGCGCCGCCGCGGGCGGCCTTCCCTGACCTCGCTCCGCGGTTCGTCCCACGGGTCGCGCTCATAGCTGTAAGACATCCTTTCGTCCCCCTCGAGCTTGTGATGATTATAGCGCCGCGGATCGTCTCATGTGTTAATCCGCTGTGAACATATGGTAAACCTATTATTTCTGAGCCTGTTTGCACAGCGTGAGTGTGAACACGAACTCCGTCACGCCGCCCACGCTCGTCACCGAGATATCCTCGTTGTGGTTGCCGAGTATGGTCTTGACTATGTAGAGGCCCAGCCCCACGCCCTCGCGGTCCTGGCTGCGGGAGCGGTCGGTCTTGTGGAAGCGGTCGAAAATCAGGCCCAGCTCGTCGGGCGGTATGGTCTGCCCCCGGTTTTTCACCGAGACATAGGCCTTGTTGTCCTGCTTCCAGAGGCTGAGACTGATGGTGCTGCCCTCGTCTGAGAATTTTATGGCGTTATCCAGGAGGTTATACACCACCTGCGTAATAGCGTCGCCGTCGCCGCGGACGATGAAGTGCTCCTCCGGCAGGGCGGCGTCGACATCGAGCTTTTTCGCGTTTATCTTGCCCTCGAGGCTCAGCAGCGTGCGCATCAGCACCTCGCTGATGTCGAAGCTGCGTTTGAGTATCTCCGACGTGTCCTCCGACTGTATGCGCGACAGCTCGAGCATATGGCGCACCATGCGGTTGAGGCGCTTGGTCTCCGACGATATGGTCTCGAGGTAGACGCGCTCGCGCTCCGGCGGGATGGTGCCGTCGAGGATGCCGTCGGCGAAGCCGGAGATGGTGGTCATCGGGGTCTTGAGCTCGTGCGAGACGTTGGCGATGAACTCGCGCCTGCGCTGCTCGGACTTCTCCAGCGAGTCGGCCATGAGGTTAAAGGACGCCGTGAGCGCGCCGACCTCGTCGTCGCGTCCTGTGTCGGCGATGCGGACGGAGAAGTCGCCGTGGGCGAACTTCATGGCGGCGGCGGCCATCTCGTTTATGGGCTTTGCCTGGCGGCGCGCGGTAATCAGCGTGACCATGACGGTGACGCCCAGCACGCAGACGCTCACGAGCAGGAAGATGGCGAAGAAGGTGTTCCAGGTCTCCATTATGCGGCTGCTGTCGTAGCCGACTATGGCGTAGCCCATGACGCCGCCGGTTTTGGAGTCGGTGACCGGCTCGGCGACGACGTAGTGCACGGATTTGAACAGCCCGCCGAGGGTGGTGAGCCCCTCGTCGCTGGAGTTTTTGAGGGTGCGCATGGCGCTTTTGTCGAGCTGGTAGCCTATGTGCTCGCAGAAGAGCTCCTTGTCGGAGCAGGCGACTATGCTGCCGGTGTCGTCGGCAATCATGATTTCGAAGCCGGTGCTCTGCGACAGGGCGGTGAGCACCATGCGCAGGTCCCAGCTGGCGAGCTCGCCGTCCTCCCCGAAGGCGACGGCGCTGCGCGCGACCTCCTTGGCGTTGACCTCCATGCTGGCGCGGCGCTCGTCAATGAGGAAGCTGCGCGACAGCAGGGTGAAGGCCATGCCGAGCACCAGAAAGCTGATGACGGCCAGCGACGCGCTCGCCATGAAGTTTTTGAAATACGAGCTTCGCATGGTATCAGCTCTCAGCCACGTCGAATTTGTAGCCGACGCCCCAGACAGTCTTGAGGCTCCACTGGTCGCTCGCGCCCTCGAGCTTCTCGCGCAGGCGCTTTATGTGCACGTCGACGGTGCGGGAGTCGCCGAAGTAGTCGAAGCCCCAGACCTCGTCGAGCAGCTGGTTGCGCGTGAACACCCTGTTCGGCGACGACGCGAGGTGGTACAGCAGCTCCATCTCCTTGGGGGGCGTGTCGATTTTCTTGCCGTCGACAATCAGCTCGTAGGAGTCGAGGTCGATGACGAGCTTGTCGAAGGTGAGGCGGCGCTTCTCGTCGCCGTCCTCCGGCTCGAAGCGGCGCAGCACGGCGTGGATGCGCGCGAGCAGCTCCTTGACCTCGAAGGGCTTGGTTATGTAGTCGTCGGCGCCCATCTCGAGGCCGGAGACCTTGTCGAAGGTCTCGCCCTTGGCGGTGAGCATGATAATCGGCATTTTCGAGCTCTTGCGCACCTCGCGGCAGACCTGCCAGCCGCTCTTGACCGGCAGCATGATGTCGAGGAGCATGATGTCGGGCTTCTCGGCGAGGGCGAGGTCTATGCCCTTCTGGCCGTCGTGCGCGAGGAGGACGTCGAAGCCGTCCTTCTCGAGGTAGAGCCTCAGCAGCTCGGCTATATTGGTGTCGTCCTCGACGACGAGGGCTTTTTTGTTGCTGTCCATATATCAAACCGCCTTTCAGTTATTACCATTATAGAGCAAAAGCATACGCCCCGCAAGGCGCGGCTCATACAAACAATTATATCTGCCCGCGAGGCGATAAAGTGAACAAAGTGTAAAAACGAGAATACTCTTGCGGCGGCAGGGATTTTGGGTTATTATACCCTTAATGTACAAACGGAGGTAAGACACTTGAAGATAAAACTGCTCGCGCTGCTGCTCGCTCTAACGGCGCTGCTCACGGCCTGCGGCGGCGAGGCCTCTGGCTACCGCACGGCGGGCGACCTCGGCGGCCAGGAGCTCTGCGCCGCCTTCCGCGAGGGCGACCCTTTGCACGACATATTCACCGCCGGCATGATGGTGCTCGCCGCCGACGGCACGGTGGAGCAGCTCTCGCTCAAATGGTTCGGCGACGAGGACGCCGCCAGCTTCCCCGCCGACGGGAGCATGTCCGTCTGGCTGGAGAACCAGCCGCAGCGCACATTCATACTGGGCTACTACCGAGGCTCGCGCCCGCTGTGCTTTGAGGAGAACGGCGCCGTCACGGGCTTCGACGCCGAGCTCTTCGCCGAAATCTGCCGCCGCCTCGGCTGGGAGATACGCTACCAGGCCATAGACCACGGCACGGCGGAGGTGGAGCTGGCCTCCGGCAACGTCGACTGCGTCGCGGGCGGCTACGGCACGGACGACGGCTCCAAGGGCCTCGCCCTCGGCCCGACCTACATGAGCTGCAAATACGAGGTGGTCGCCATGGCCTCCAGCGGCATCAGCCGCAAGGGCGAGCTGAAGGACAAGGTCGTCGGCACGGTGGCCTCGTCGACCATGGGCGCGGCGCTCGAGGCGGACACGGGGCTGATGAAGAAAATCGGCTCGGTGCGCGCCTTCTTCTCGGAGGACGACTGCTTCGCCGCGCTCAATGGCGGCATGGTGGACGCGATAATCGTCTCCAGCCTCTGCGCGGACTACTATATGAAGTGAGGGTCCCCGGAAAAGGGGACGATTTTGCGGAACCATTTTTCTTTAGAAGAAAAAGGGTTCCGCGCCTCCAAAAAGAATCTTTTTTGCGCGTATCCGAGCCTTAAGCGCCGCCGACACGGCGCCGTTAGAATTGAAGAGCGCTCTGTCCCACTCCGCGCCACGCGGCGCTCGATTTAGCAGGAATTCGGCAGAAAAAGCGCCGACCCAGGGGCGCCTCGTGCCTACAGAGTCGTTCACCTTATTCCCCTTTCGCACGAATACGAAAGCACCTGCCTCTGAGGCAGGTGCTTTCTGGTTTGGTGAAAGAGGAATGGCGAGCGCCTCGTGGCGCGTCATCGATGCGCTGAGCATTTTCGGGAGAACCGGGGAAGCCTAGCAAGGGGTTCCCCGGTTGCCGGAGCCGTTCTTGAGATAAGCGGCCGTGTATTCGACGAATTCCTGAGGCGTAGGGTATTCGCCCTTGCGCGGCACCTTGCTCCACCAGCTTATAGCGTATTCG
>CALWXY010000177.1 GCA_944385595.1 uncultured Oscillospiraceae bacterium | reverse complement strand
CTGAAGCTGCTCACCGACGCGGACGGAAACCCGACGGAGCTGGCCGGGCGCATCTCCGAGCGCTATACGGAGATCATGGTCGACGAGTACCAGGATGTAAACGCCGTGCAGGACACGCTGTTCCGCGCCGTCTTGCGCGGTGGACAAAACCTCTTCATGGTGGGCGACGTGAAGCAGTCGATATACCGCTTCCGCCTCGCCGACCCGGGGATTTTTCTGGAAAAATACCGCAGCTTCAAGCTGCTGAGCGAGGCCGCGCCCGGCGAGAGCTGCCGCATACTGCTGCGTGAGAACTTCCGCTCGAGAGCGTGCGTGCTCGAGGCGGCGAACCATGTGTTCAGAAACATCATGTCGCGCGAGCTGGGCGAGCTGGACTACGATGAGGAGGCGGCGCTGCGCTGCGGCGCGGACTACTACCCGCCGGAGGGCGAGGTGAGCGCGAAGCTCTGCATAGTGCGCGCCGACGGCGAGGATGACTCGCCTGAGAGCGCGGCGGCGGAGCCGTCGGCAGTCGCGGACATGATACGGAAGCTCGTGGATTCGGGCACGCTCATAAGCGACGGCGGCGCGCAGCGCCCGCTGCGCTGGGGCGATATCGCAATCCTGCTGCGCTCGCCGGGTCGCAGCGGAGGCGACTACGCCTACGCCCTCGCCGAGCGGGGCATACCCGTCGCCGCCGGGCGGGGCGAACCGTTTTTCTCGTCGCCGGAGATATCGGCGCTGGTGTCGCTGCTCGCCGTGGTGGACAATCCGCGTCAGGACGTGCCGCTCATATCGGCGCTGCGCTCGCCGTATTTCGGCTTCAGCGCCGACGAGCTGGCGGCCATACGCGCCGCCTCGAAAAGCGGCAGCTTCTACGATGCGCTGTGCCTGCGCGCTGAGAGCGACGCCAAATGCGCCGCCTTCCTCGAAAAGCTCGGCGAGCTGCGCGACCTCGCGCCGGACACGCCCACAGACGAGATGATTCTGCGCGCCTGCGAGCTTTGCGGCGCATTCGCTGTCGCGGCGGCGATGCCGTCCGGCGGCGGACGCAACCGCAACATACTCCGCCTGCTGGAATACGGGCGCAAATTCGAGGAGGACGGCTTCCGCGGCCTGTTCCGCTTCGTCGCCTCGCTGCGGCGCATGATGGAGCGCGGCGAGGAGCCGGAGCTGCCCGCCGAGAGCGGCGACAGCGTCGCAATAATGAGCATACACAAGTCGAAGGGTTTGGAGTTCCCGGTGGTGTTCCTCTGCGACACGGCGCGGCGCTTCAACCGCCAGGACGCGGCGCAGACCGTGCTGATACACTCCGACCTTGGCCTCGGCGCGAAGTACACCGACGCAAAGCGCGGCATCGAGTACCCGACGCTCGCGCGCCGCGCCATAGCGGCGAAGATGAACGACGAGCTGCTGTCGGAGGAAATGCGCGTGCTCTACGTCGCGATGACCCGGGCAAAGGAGCGGCTGATTGTCACCTGCTCGCTTAAGAATCCGGAGCGCACGCTCGACAGTCTGCGGCAGGGGCTGCGAAGCCCGCTGCCGGCGCCGGAGCTGTCTCAGGCGCAGTCGATGGCTCAGTGGCTGCTGCGCGCCGCCATGCTGGATGACAGCCGACTTGAGCTGAGCGTATACGGCAAGAGCTCGGAGGACGTGGAGACTGCGGCAGAGCAGCGCGCCCCGCGGGAGGCGGACGCCGCTTCACTTGAGCGGCTGGAGCGCTGCCTGAGCTTCAAATACCCGCACGGCGAGGCCGTCGCCGCGCCCTCGAAGCTGACGGCCACGGAGCTGAAGGCGACATTTGAGCCCGACCCGGAGAGCGAGCCGCTGATAAAGCGGCGCGGCAAAGCCTTCCGCCTTCCGGAGATAGGCGCCGAGCGCGAGCTGACGGGCGCCGAGCGCGGCACGGCGGCGCACCTCGTCATGCAGTATATCGACTTCTCCAAAGCCTTGGACGCCGAGTCCGTGCGCGGAGAGATAGAGCGGCTGCGCCTCGGCGGATATCTGACCGACGCGCAGGCGGCGGCAGTCCCGCCGGAGCTGATACTTGGCTTTTTCCGCTCGGAGCTGGGCAGAAGGATGCTCGCCTCCGGCGAGGTGCTGCGCGAGCTGCCGTTTTCGCTGCTGGTCGACGCCGAGGACTACCGCCCCGGCTGCGAGGGCGACAGGCTGCTTTTGCAGGGCGTCATCGACTGCTGCTTCGCCGAGGGGGATGAATTTTACATAATTGACTATAAAACAGATTATGTAAACCAAAATACCGCTGCCGAGCGCGCATCCGAATACGCGCCGCAGATTCGTGCCTACGCAATGGCCGTCAGCCGCATGACGGGCAGACCCGTCGCGGGAGCGGCGCTGTACTTTCTGAGAAGCGGCTGCACGGCGGAGCTGAGCGCCGGCGGCGAAGAGCTGCAAATACACTGGAATAAGTGAAAAAATCCTTGCAAAACAGGGAATACTGTGCTAAAATTATTCTTGCGCCTTGTAACCACACCGGAGCGTGTAATCAAGGCAGCTCATGTGAGGTGAATGTACTATGAAACCCGGAATCCATCCCGATTACCAGCAGACCAAGATTCGCTGCGCCTGCGGCGCCGTCTATGAGACCGGCTCCACCAAGAAGGACATCTTCGTCGAAATCTGCTCCAAGTGCCATCCGTTCTACACCGGCAAGCAGAAGCTCGTCGACACCAGCGGCCGCGTTGACAAGTTCAACAAAAAGTTCGGCCTCAAGTAAGAGCCGAGACGAAATAAAGGGAGAGCGTTTCGCTCTCCCTTTTTTCGTGTTCAGTTTTCTCAGTGCTCGTGGTGGAGCAGCACATCGAGGGTGCCGGTGGCCATGAGCAGGCCGAAGACTATGAGCAGCGCCGCGGCGGCGAGATTGAGCGCGCGGCGGTGCCGCTTCACAAAGCCGACGGTATTTTTCACCTTGTCGGTGAGCATGGCGGCAAAGACGTAGGGCAGGGCGACGCCGGCGGAGTATGCGAGCATGACGAGCGCGCCGGGCAGCGGCGCGTGGGTGCGCGCGGCGATCAGCATGGCCGAGCCCCAGAGCGCGCCGGAGCAGGGGATGAAGCTGAGCGAGAACAGCACGCCGAACACGAGACAGGCGAAATAGCCCATGCCCATTTTGAGCTGGGGCAGCCAGGCGAAGTGCGGCAGATGAAAAGGCAGCAGCCCCGAGTAGCAGACGCCGAGGACTATCATAAACAGGCCGCACCAGAGGTCGAAGCTGCCCTCGTGCAGCTCAAATACGCTGCCGATTGACCCGGCGACGGCGCCCATACAGGTGAACGACAGCGCTATGCCGAGCGCGAACAGCGCTGTGTTTTTGAGGCAGCGCGACTTTTTATCCGGCCCGGTGCCGGAGAAGATCATCATGAGCGCGGGCAGCAGCGGGAGATGGCAGGGCGCGGCGAAGGTGAAAAAGCCCTGCGCGATTACAAGCAGAATATCCATCGAGTCTTCCTTCTAATTGATTTACAAAAGATTATAGTCCCGCATTCAAAAAGTTGTCAAGCGTGAAAAAACGGCGTATAATAAATCAAAATTAAATGGGAGGTGCTCGCAATGAGCCTTGAGAGAATAAAGCCGGAGGAACTGAAGCGCAATACATTCCAGACCATAGGCAAGGACTGGCTGCTGCTCACCGCCGGAGTGCCCGGAGATTTCAATACGATGACCGTGTCCTGGGGCGGCCTCGGCGTGCTGTGGGGCCGCGACGTCGCCACCGTGTACGTCCGCCCGTCGCGCTACACCAGAGAGTTCATGGAGAGATACGACTGCTTCACCCTCAGCGCCTACCCGGACGCCGAGCACAGCAAGCTCGCGTTCTGCGGCGCGAAGAGCGGCAGAGACGTCGACAAGGTCGCCGAGTGCGGTTTCACACCCAAAGAGCTGGGCGGCGGCGTGTATTTCGAGGGCGCGAACCTCGTCATCGCCTGCCGCAAGATATATTTCAGCGACTTCGAGAGCCGTAACTTCCTCGACCCAAAGATTATGGACAACTACGCGGCGGGTGATTTCCACCGCATGTATATAGGCGAGATCACCGATATGCTCGCCGAAAAGTGAAAAAGGACTGATATAATATAGAAAACATTTCACCAAAGAGAGAGCGCGCCGTCCTCGCGGGGCTGAACGCCGCGAGCATGGAGCGCGCCGAGCAGTCGACCGAGGAGAGCATGGCAGAGCTCGCCGCCCTGGTCGAGACGGCGGGGGGCGAGGCCGTCGCCACCGTCTTGCAGAACCGCGCCGCGCCGGAGCCGCGCAGCTTCATAGGCGACGGCAAGGTGCGCGAGATGAAGGAGCTGATTGCCGCGCAGGAGTGCGACATGGCTGTGTTCGACAACGAGCTTACCCCCTCGCAGATGCGAGTGCTGTCGGAGGAGCTGGGCGTCAAGGTGCTCGACCGCAGCGGCCTGATACTCGACATCTTCGCCCAGCGCGCGAGAACGCGCGAGGGTCAGCTCCAGGTCGAGCTGGCGCAGTACCAGTACCTCATGCCGCGACTGACCGGTATGTGGAAGCACCTCGTCCGCCAGACGGCTGGCGGCGGCGCCAGCCCCATCGGCACCCGCGGCCCCGGCGAGACCCAGCTCGAGACGGACAGACGCCACATCCGCCGCAAAATCCAAAAGCTGGAGGAGGAGCTTGAGGCCGTGCGCAAGGTGCGCGGCACGCAGCGCCGCCGCCGCGAGAAAAACGCCGTGCCTATGATAGCCCTCGTCGGCTACACGAACGCCGGCAAGTCGACGCTGCTGAACTGCCTCACCGGCTCGGACATCCCGGCGAACAACCGCCTGTTCGACACGCTCGACACCACCACCCGCCGCCTCAAAATCAATGACCGCGAGGAGGCGCTGCTGTCCGACACCGTCGGCTTCATCCGCAAGCTGCCGCACCACCTGGTCGAGGCGTTCAAGTCGACGCTTGAGGAGCTGTGCTTCGCCGACGTGCTGCTGCACGTCATAGACCTCTCGAACCCGGATTGGGAGGAGCAGGCCGCCGTGGTCGACAGCCTGATAGTCCAGCTCGGCGCGGAGCAGACGCCGTGCATACGGGTTTTCAACAAATGCGACGTGTTCATGGGCGAGCTGCCGCACGGGCGCGGCTGCGTCTGCGTCTCGGCGCGCACGGGCGAGGGCACGGCCACGCTGGTCGAGGAGATTGAGCGCGTGCTCGACCTCGGCAAATACCACGCGAGGCTGCTGATCCCGTATTCCGACGGCTCGGTGCTCGAGCTGCTGCACCGCGAGGCGAGCGTCACGAGAATCGAGTACGAGCCGGACGGCGTCAGCGTCGACGCCGCGATAAAGCCGGAGCTGTGGGGCAGGGTGCGCGACTTCGCCGTGTGGAGCGACGTGCCCGACCCGCGCGAGGAGTGGGAGCGCTGATATGGAGAGCTTTCTGGTCCCCGCGGGCTTCGGTGAGGCGGAGTTGGTCGAAAAGCGCTCGCGCTTCATTGGCCGCGTCTGGCCGGCGGAGAACGAGGGCGAGGCGCTCGCGCGCATTAAGGAGATGCGCGAGAAGCACTGGGATGCCACCCACAATGTCTACGCCTATAT
>CALWXY010000176.1 GCA_944385595.1 uncultured Oscillospiraceae bacterium | reverse complement strand
AACCGCGGTGCGCGAGGCCGCGCCCGCCTCGAAGCCGGAGCAGATCTCGCCGTCCTCGATGAGCCTGTACAGCGTGCCGACCGCCCACTGGACATCCTCCCAGCCCTCGGCGCAGGTTACGGTGAGCTTCACCGTGTCGCCGACAGAGAGGCGCTCGACGCCGCCGCGCCGCCACTCGTCGGCGCTCTCCGGCAGGCTGAGTATGTACTTGCCGTCTGGGATGGACACCGCGCCCTCGCTCTCGATAATCTCCTCGACGGTGAACTCCAGCTCGCAGCTGGTGGTGATTATCTCATCCTCCGGCAGGGAGAGGACGATGTCCCAGCCCGGCGCGGAGCTGCGGGTCATCGCCGCGTAGTCGGAGGAATAGAGCGTGTAGCCGGTGAGGCGAGCCTTGTTCATGCCGTCGAGCTGATAGGTCTCGCCGGAGAACGAAGCCTTCATGACAACGGCGGGCTTGCCTATGATGGCGGAGCCGTCCTCATAGAAGCCGACGCCCTGGAAGCCGGAGTCTGTGGTGATCAGCTCGCCGCCGCTCACGACGATTCCGAGCGGCTGGAAATCCCAGGTGTTGTAGTAGTCGCCGTTAATGCCGCCGACGACGTAGTAGCCCTGCTCGTTTAAAAGCTTTGCCATGCTGACGAAGTCGCCGTAGTTTAGGAGCTTCGAGCCGTAGACGACGACGGGGAACACAGAGCCGTTGGGCGTGTACTCGAGGTAGTATTCGCGCCGGAAGTCGGAGCCTGTCCAGTAGATGCCGGCGGAGTAGTCGGTCTCGCCGCGCACGGCGACGGTGACGCTCTCCAGCTCCTCGCCCATGACGGCGGCGAGCGCCGGGAGGCTGAGCAGCAGCGCGAACAGCAGCAGAAGGCTAATCGTTCTTTTGAGTCTCATATTCAGTCCTTTCCAGTGATGCGGTTGACATTTGCCTGAGTTTTGTTTATCCTAAGTGTATGAAGAGATATGTTATCAAAATTCAATATAATTCGCCGGTGGTGCTCACCTTCGCGCTGCTCTCATTCGGCGCTCTGGCGCTCGGCACGGTGCTCGGCAGCGAGGTCACCATGCGCTATTTCAGCGTCTACCGCGCCCCGCTGGGCGACCCGCTGACCTGGCTGCGCTTTTTCACCCATGTGCTCGGCCATGTGAACTATGAGCACTACATAGGCAACATGCTGCTCATACTGGTCGTCGGCCCCCCGCTCGAGGAGAAATACGGCAGCCGCAGCCTGCTGCTCGCCATACTGATAACGGCGCTGATCTCCGGTCTGGTGCAGTTCATCTTCTTCCCCGGCACGGCACTGCTCGGAGCGAGCGGCATAGTGTTCATGATGATAGTCATGTCCTCCCTCGCCGGCATGAAGAGCCGCTGCATCCCGCTCACGCTCATATTCGTCGTCGTGTTCTACCTCGGCGGCGAGATAGTCGCGGGGCTGAGCGCGGCGGACAACGTCTCCCAGCTCACCCACATAGTCGGCGGCGTCTGCGGCGCGGTCATAGGTTACATTTTATACGGAAAATAGAAATTTGTACAGGCTAAAAAAATTGGCTCGCGTTCTGCGAGCCAATTTTTTATTTTGGCTGAAAAGGCGGAGCCTTTTCAGCCAAAGGGTTTGCAGGCCGCTGCGCCGCACTCGGCTGCGCCTCGCACGCTGGCGGCCTGAGAAGTATTTTTTCCGTGGCACATGTCCCCGGAAAAAATAATCCGACTTTTTTCGCGCCTGCGGGCGCGAACTCTGCGAGGCTTTTGGTGTGCTGGAATCAGTTTGTCTTACGCCTCGAGAGCCTTCACAATGCCCTCGTAGACGCTGTCGGAGTCCTCGCACATGACGAGCACGACGGTGCCGTCGTCGAGCACCTCGAGCTTGGCGCTGCTCGCGACCTCGTACTGGTCGACGAGGTAGTGCTCAAAGCTCTGCTTCTGGCCGTCGATGAAGTTCTGGAGGCTGTTTTTGACGGTGTCCTCCTTGCCCTCGGCGGGCTTCACGACCGCTATGCCGTAGGCCTTGACGTTCATGACGGAGACGCTGACGGCGAAGGCGTCCATGTCGTCGGCGCTGAGGCCGAGCACGTCGAGCAGCATCTGGGCGGACTCGTCGTCCGGGGAGGAGACAACGCCGTTGTACTCGTTGTCCTCGTCGCTGCGGGAAGAGGTGATGGCGTCGGCATAGGTCTGGCTGAGCTCGGCGTCGAAGCCGGCGCTGTCCTCAGGCTCGCTGCTCTCGGGGGTCTCGCTCTCGGGTGCGGAGCTCTCCGGGGCAGTGCTCTCGGTGTCGGGCGAGGGGGAGGCGTCCTTATTGCCGGAGCAGCCGGCGAATGCGCCGAGCACCAGCACCAGGGCGAGCATCAGGGCGGTGATTTTTTTCAGTTTCATATTCATTTTCTCCTTGCAAATTATTTGCGTCATTTGCCTGTCGCGCCTTTAAGACGGGCATACTGCCTGAATAGTTCCCCAATTTATTGTAAATAATCCATGAACGGCAAAATCCGCGCCCCCCCAAAAAGGGCGCGGATATATGTTTACTTGAGCATGCCGATGAATTTGTCGGCCATGGCGTCGAGCCAGGGCCCCTCGATTTTCTCGACCTCGCCGGCGTCGCAGCGGGCGGGGATGGAGGCGTCGATGGGCATTTTGGCGATGGTGTCGATGCCGTATTTACCGGCGAGCTCGTCGACGTGGCTCTCGCCGAAGATGGCGTGGCGCTTGCCGCAGTCGGGGCACTCGAAGTAGCTCATGTTCTCGACTATGCCGAGCACGGGGACGTGCATGATGTTCGCCATGCGCACGGCCTTCTCGACTATCATGCCGACCAGCTCCTGCGGCGAGGTGACGACGACTATGCCGTCGAGCGGCAGCGACTGGAAGACGGTCAGCGGCACGTCGCCGGTGCCGGGAGGCATGTCGACGAACATGAAGTCGACGTCGTCCCAGAACACATCCGTCCAGAACTGCTTGACCGCGCCCGCGATGACGGGGCCGCGCCAGACGACGGGGTCGGCGGTGTTGTTCAGCAGCAGGTTGAGGGACATGACCTGCACGCCGGTGCTGCTCTCGGCGGGGTAAATCAGGCCGTTGCTGCCTATGGCGCGCTCCTTGATGCCGAACACCCTCGGGATGGAAGGGCCGGTGATATCCGCGTCGAGCACGGCGGCTGAGAAGCCCTCGCGCTGCATTTTGGAGGCGAGCAGCGAGGTGACGAGGCTCTTGCCGACGCCGCCCTTGCCGCTGACGACGGCTATGACCTTTTTGACGGACGCGCCCTCGTGCAGCTTCTCCTTCTCTATTTTAGGGGCGGTGCGCTCACCGCAGTTGGAGGAGCATGTGGAGCAGTCGTGGCTGCAATTTTCGCTCATTTTATATATACACCCTTTCCGTAATGACAATTTGCCGTACCCATATTATAACTAATGTCCGGCTTTGTCAATCGCACCCGGGCGAAACAAAAACGCCCTCACTCCAGCCGCGAGCAGCGCCAGAAATGCCGCGAATATCAGGCAGCCCGTCTGCGCGCCGAGCGTGTCGCATATGCGCCCGACATATACCGGCCCCGCCGTCATACCTATTCCGTACACCGCCTGATAGATGCCCATGGCCGTGGTCCGCTCTCCGTGCGGCACACCGCGCATGCACTCGCTCATAAGCAGCGAGCTTATAAGCGCAAAGGCGAAACCGACCATGAGCTGCCCCACAAGTATCGGCCACACGCTGCCGGCAAATGCGAGTATGATCAGATACCCGCTCATCAGCATGAAACCAGAGGCTATCTGCACCGAACGCCGCCCTTGCCTGATATAATCGCTCTTAATGAATCCCGTGCTCAATATCTGCACGAGGGTGAAAGCCATGCTCAGCACGCTGAGCATCAGCGCGCTTGCGCCGACCTGTTCCGCCAATGTGGAGGTAAACGAAAACACCGTCCCATGCACCGTCATCATACTCACAGCCGCAAGCAGGGCCGGTATCATGGTACTCCTGTTGCGCAGACACGCCGCCAGCCCCGCGAGCGAGACCGGCGTTCTCTCAGCCTCGGCCTTGTCTATAAACGGCACCAGCACCAGTCCTATGAGTCCGGTGAGAAAACTCATGAAAAGCGCCGACCTATAGCCCCACAGCTGCGCGGCCAGAGCGCCGAGCACAAACGCCAGCAGCTTGCCGCAGCTGTTGAGCGTGTTGAGTATTGTCGTGGCGCTCACGCTGTCCTCCTCGCTGTAGTAGCCCATGTACGACACAGTCATGGCTATCCAGGAGGATGCGGCAATCCCTGCAAATATCCGGAACAGGAAAATCAGCCATACATCTGTGAATAACCACAGGCCCCAGGACGAGAGCGTGGTAAAAAACAACCCGCTTATCGTCACCGCCTTGTACGAGCCGGTGGCGTCGGTGAATATGCCGAGCGGTATGCGCACCAGCATCTGTGTAAAGCCATAGCATCCGACTATTAGCCCTATCACAGTCGAACTTATCCCCAGCGTCGCCAGATACGGCGTAAAATATGGCGCGTGGCAATACTCCGAGGCCCAGAAAAACACTATTGCCACCTCGAACATTATCTTGCCCATCTTTCTTCTCAAAGCTCTCTCCCCTCTCCGCCTTGAGGCACAGGGCAATTATATCCTCTTTACCTACGCATTGCAATGCACGCCGGGCATCTTTTGCGCTCCGGCGTGCATTTTTTCTTCCTGTTGTGAACAGGCCTATTTGATTTTCAGACTTATCTCGGTCTCAGCCTGAGTGCTGTGGGTATAAAGCGGCTCCAAGAATACCACGCTGTCACCACACCCGTCTAGGTAATACCCCATAATCTGCTTACCCTCCGGCAGGTCGACGAACTCGTCGCCCACGCGCACGGAGGAGCTGGTGTAGCTCGAGCTTATGAAATGCTCCTCGCCGCAGCCGTCGGTGAAGTAGCTGCCGAATGGCATACCCAGCGCCGTGTCGTATACGAAGTTGAGGTCGGTTCCCAGCTCCGAATCCTCGACGGCGTTCAGCTCCACGCCCTGAGGCAGCTCGCCGTGCTCGAGCGTGGCGAGGTTTATCATCACAGGCTCGGCGTCCTTGTCGAGCCACACGGCGCCGGTGATGTGCAGCGTGAGGCTGTCGCAGTCGACGAAATACGGGCTCTCAAGCTGCCAGGTGTCCGTGTCGGGCGTCTCACCGGTGCCGAAGGAGGTGATGCCGCTGCCGACGCTGTCGTAGACGTTGCCGTCGCCGTCGGTGACGTACAGCTCTATGTCGTCGAGCCATGCGGAGTTGCCCTCGCTGGCCGCGAAGTTGAGGCGCATGTGCGTCGGGTAGATCTCAGCGGAGCGGAAAATCAGTGTCTGCCCGCCGGTCTCGAACTCGCGGTTCAGCTCTATGACCTCCGGCTGAGCCGTGAGATCGGGGTCGAACTCCAGACGGAAGTTAAACTGCGCGGCGCGGTTTTTGTCGCTGCCCTCGTAGACGTTCAGGGAGAACAGCAGCTCGCCGGGCATGTCGCCGTTTATGAACTCGGCCCGCTGGCGGTATAGTCCGTTCTCGTCGGGGTTTGTCGGGCCTCCGCAGGCGACGCTGCCGAAGCGCTCGCCGCTGGATTGCAGCACCTGGCTGTCGACCAGCAGCTTCTCCCCGCCCGAGAGGGTGAAAAACACGTTCAGCTGCGCGCCGTCGACTATGACGTACTCGATGCGGCAGTCTATTCCGTTCACCGTCTGCTCAAGCCCCAGCTCCTGCACATAGTCGTTCTCAACGGCGCGCGAGAGCGACGGCGAGAAGTCGACGGCGGCGGCCAGCTGTCTGAGCACCGGGATGTCGTAGCAGGCGGAGGCGAAGCTCTCGCTCATGTTCACAAGCCCCACGAAGCAGAGCGCGAAGGCGCAGAGCGTGCCGAGCGGGGCGAATATGGCGCGCCGTCTGCGGGCCTTGAGCCTGGCTCTGGCGCGGGTCAGCGTGTACTCAAGCTCCGGCGGCGTGTCGCCGAAGCTATCCAGATAGTCGCGGAATTCCTCGTTTCGGTTCACAGTTCTCCCTCCTCCGAAAGCTCAAGTCTGAGCAGCTTCAGCGCCCGGCGCTCGCGCGAGGCGGCGGTGCCCTGGGGTATGCCCAGAGTCTCGGCGCTCTCGGCAAGCGTGAAGCGCATGAAAAATCTCAGCATTATCAGCTCGCGCAGCTCCGCCGGCAGGGCGGCGACGGCCTCGCGCACGGGCAGGGCGTCGTAGTCCTCGGCGGAGAGCTCGCCCAGCTCGTCGAGCGGGCGCAGCCTGGCGCTTTTACGCAGCTCGTCCTTGCAGATGTTTATGAGTATGCGGGTGATCCAGGTCTCGAAGTATTCGTCCCTCCTCAGCTTTTTCAGCGAGCGCAGAGCGCGGTACACCGCCTCGTCGACGGCGTCGAGCGCCGCGGCCTCGCTTCCGAGAAAGGCCAGGGCTGTGCGGTAGAGCCGCTGCCTCAGCGGCTCTAGGCGCGAGGCCATCTCTTCACTGTTCATGGCGAGCCTCCCTTCTCTCCTTCTTTGCCCATTAGACGCGCGCACGGGCATATTTTATCACGACGGCGCAAAAAATCCCCGCCTCGCGGCGGGGATTTTTATTTGCTTATACTTTACACATTGTCGGGCACGCGGGAGATGATCCTGCGGCTTATGCGCAGCAGCATGATGAGGGTGACGGCGACGGACATGATCTCCGCTATGGGTATGCACCACCACACGGCGTCGAGCGAGCCGGTGAGCGAGAGCAGATAGGCCGCCGGGAGCAGCACGACGATCTGGCGCAGGAAGGAGACAATCAGGCTGTACACGCCGTTGCCGAGCGCCTGGAACACGGCGCCGCTGACTATGCAGAAGCCCGCGAAGATATAGCTGAGGCTGGCGATGCGCAGGGCGACGCGGCCAATGCTGAGCATGTTCTCCGAGGCGTCGAACATGAGGAGCAGCGCGTCGGGGAAAAGCTGGAACACGGCGAGGCCTATGAGCATCATGCATATGCCGTAGATTATGCCGAGCTTGATGGTGCGGATGATGCGGCTGCGCTTGCCCGCGCCGTAGTTGTAGGCGATAATGGGAATCATGGCGTTATTGAGGCCCATGACCGGCATGAAGAATATGCTCTGGATTTTGTAGTAGATGCCGAAGACGGCGGTGGCGGTCGGCGTGAAGCTGATGAGGATGAGGTTCATGCCGTAGTTCGTGACGGAGCCTATGGACTGCATGACTATGCTCGGCAGGCCGACCTTGTAGATGTTGAGGATGAAGCGCGGCTCGGGCCTGCAAATGCCCTTGAGGGAGATGTGCACTTCCTTATTATAAATGTGGTTGAGGGTGAAGGCCACGATGGCGGCGAGAATCTGACCGGCGACGGTGGCGGCGGCAGCGCCCGCGACGCCCATCTTCGGCGCGCCGAGCAGGCCGAAAATGAGAATGGGGTCGAGCACGATATTGGTGAGCGCGCCGACAAGCTGGCTGAACATGGACTGCAGCGTCTTGCCGGTGGACTGGAGCATACGCTCAAAGACCAGCTCGAAATAGATGCCGCAGGAGAAGATGCAGCAGATGGAGACGTACTGGGTGCCGTACTCGACTATCTCCATATCGGTGGTCTGGGTGAGGAAAAACGGGCGGCTGACGAATATGCCGACGAGCAGGAAGACCACGAAGCTCGCGAACGCGAGGAAGACGCCCGTCTCGGCGACGCGGTTGACGGACTTGGAGTCCTTCTCGCCGAGCGCACGGGAGAGTATGGCGTTCATACCGACGCCGGCGCCGGTGCCCATTGCGATAAGAATTATCTGAATCGGGAACGCGAGGGAGACGGCGGTCAGCGCGTTCTCGGAGAGGCGGCTGACGAATATGCTGTCGACGACGTTGTAAAACGCCTGCACCAGCATGGAGAGCACCATCGGCCAGGCCATGGAGACGAGCAGCCGGTTCACCGGCAAAACGCCCATTTTGTTTTCGGAGAGCTTAACCTGTTCTTTTTCCATAATACACCTCAAAAAAATATGCTGCCGTTCCGGCAGCCCGCATAAAAATACACATTTCTTGACGCGTATAATCATAACACAAATATTTTTTAATGCCAAGAGGCTTTTTAACTTCTGTTGCCATGCACAATCCATGCCACAATCATTGGTAGTTTTTTATAATAAAATCGCACGGAAATCGTTAAAATGACAACAAGCTAACCGCTTGACAGTTTTGGTCTAGGGTTGTAGACTTAACTTGACAGGTTTAGAGTTGTAGACCAAAAGGAGGAATACGATGGAGCCGAAACTGTGCGAGAGCGAGCGCCGCTTCATGGAGCTGGTGTGGGAAAACGAGCCGCTCGGCTCGAAGCGCCTAGCGGAGCTGTGCGCCGAGCGCCTGGACTGGAAGAAGTCGACCTCATTCACCATGCTCCGCCGCCTGATAGACAAGGGCTTTTTGAAAAATGAGAACTCCACGGTCAGCTCGCTGATTGGCCGCGGCGCTGTGCGCGAGTACGAGAGCGCCCACATAGTCGAGAGCAGCTTCGGCGGCTCGCTGCCCGCCTTTGTGGCGGCATTTACCTCATCCCGCTCGCTGAGCGAGGAGGACACCCGGCAGCTGCTCGAGCTGATCGAGGACAGCCGGAGGAGGCGCGGACATGGCGCTTGAAAAGCTCTTCCTCACATATTTCGACGTCGGGATCTACGGCGTCGTCGGCTGCGCGGCGCTGCTGATAGTCTGCCTTGTGGTGCAGCTGCTGCGCGTGCCGTCGAAATTCGCGGCGGCGGCGCTGGGGCTTTTCATGCTGCGCCTGCTTTTGCCGGTGGCGCTGCCCTCGAGCGTCTCCCTGTTCAACATTCCGGATTTGGACAGCGCCCTCACCCATGCCGCCGATTTCAAAAAGAGCTACTGCGGCGACTACGAGATAGCGCTGGACATACCGGGCGACGGCGGCGAGTTCGAGCGCGTGACGGCGGCGGGCGTGCCCGCTCTGGAGCCGGAGGAGTGGTCGAAATACCCGGATAAATTCGACTATCGCGCGGCCTTCTACACCGTCGACGAAAACGGCAACATTCTCCCCGCTCCCACGGATATGGAGGCGCTGGTGCCCACTTTGTCGAAGATATGGCTCGCCGGTGTCGGCGTCATGCTGCTCTACGGAGTCGTGAGCTGGCTGCGCCTGCGGCGCAAGCTGCGCTTTGTCGTCCCCGACGGGGATGTCTTTATCTGCGACGAGCTGTCGCAGCCCTGCGTCGCGGGCTTTCTGAGAGCGCGCATATACCTGCCCGCCGGGCTGACGGAGCAGCAGCGGCGGCACATAGTCTGCCACGAGCGCGAGCACATCCGCCGCGGCGACCATATCGTCAAGGCGCTGAGCTGGCTGGCCGTGTGCGTGCACTGGTACCACCCCTGGATGTGGCTGTTCCACCCGGCGCTCACCAGCCTCATGGAGGAGGCGAGCGACGACGGCGCGCTCGCGCGCCTCGGCGACTCCGCGCGCGAGGACTACGCCGAGTCGCTGCTGGCGCTGTCGTCGAAGCGGCGCATATTCTCCCCCAGCCCGCTCTCGTTCAGCGAGAACGACACGAAAAGCCGCATAAAGCGCCTGCTCCGCCGCCGGGCGGCCCCCCTGCCGCTCACGGTTTTGGGCGCAGTCCTGCTCGGCGCGGCGCTGGTGCTGTGCGTCACCCAGCCGCTCGGCTACACCGCCGCGATTTGAGGCGATTCCCGCTCCGTGTCCTTAATTCAAAAAGGACGTAAAAAACCGCCGGTTCCCAAGGGAACCGGCGGTTTTCAGCTGCGCTCCACCCCGTCCGGGGTGACGACATAGCGCCGCGCGGCGATGGCGAGCAGCTTCTTTTTGGTGACGACTATGTTGATTGGCCGCTCGGCGTACTTCTCCGGGTCGGAGACATAGTAGTAGATGCCGGAGAGGCCGTCGATGTCCACCCTGCCAACCCACCCCTCGGCGCGGAGGCGCTCCGCGTCGGCGAGCATACGCCCGGCCGTGACGCCATTGTCGGCGAGAAAGCGCAGCAGCGCGCGCTTTTCGAGCATGAGGCAGTCGGCGCGGGTGAAGTCGCGCCAGCTTATCCCGGCGGGCGAATCCACCGCGGCGAACGGCCAGACCAGCAGATAGGAGTCGGTGTCGAGCCTCTCGTTGCAGAGCCAGCCGGTCACCGGCTCGCCCGCGCGCAGGAACTGCAGCTCGAAGGCAAAGGTGGGCAGATTGCGGTTGAGATAGTAGAGCTGCGCCTTTTCGTCGACATTGAATACCCGTCCGTCTCTCATCGTGAAGCGGACGTCCACGCCGCGCAGCTGGCTCTCCCTGTCGGTCACGCGCTCTATCGAGGCGAAGCGCTGCCTGTCGGGGAACGCAGCGTAGAGATACCTGTCGAGGAATTCCGCGAGCTGCGCCTCCGCGGACATGTCCCCGGCCCCGCGGCTGACCGGTGTGTTATTCATAAAATCGCCCCATTCGCACCGCCGCTAAAACAGACGTCGACCACTCACATATTTGTGGAGCACCCAGTCGTCCCCGGAGAGGTAGATGAAGCGCTCCAGCCGCTCTTTGACGGTCAGCTCGCGCGGGGACGGGATGCGGCTCTCGTCGAGCACGATGGCATCCGCCTCAAAGCCCGGCTCAAAGCTCCCCACCTTGCCGAAAAAGGCTCCGCCGCCGCGCGTGCCCATGAAGAAGGCCTCCTCCATGGTGATTGGCCTCAGCCCGTCTGGCGCGAGGCATGAGCGGAGCTTCGACACCTGAATGGCGTCGGCCATCGCCCGGAAGATGGAGAGCGAGGCGCCGCCGGCGATATCGGAGCCCAGCCCGACCCTCATCCCCCGGTCGAGGAAGGCGCGCACCGGCGCGGCCCCCGACATCAGGTTCGTGTTGGACTGCGGGCAGTGCGCGATATACACGCCCCGCTTTTCTATGAGGTCGATCTCCTCCGGCGGACAGTGCACACAGTGCGCCATTATAGTGGGGACGTCGCCGCCGAACAGCCCGAAGCGGTCGTAGGCGTCGCCATAGAAGCGCGACTGCGGCGCAAGCTCGCGCACCCAGGCGATTTCGCCGGGGTTTTCGGAGAGATGCGACTGCATCGGCAGCCGCCATTTCTTTTGAATCTGACTGAGCAGCTCCATCAGCCCGTCGGAGCAGGCCGGGATAAAGCGAGGCGTGAGTATGGGGCGCACATGCGCGTATGAGCCGAGGCTTTCCTCCAGCCACGCGGCGGTGGCCTCCGCCGACGCCCCGGCGGACGCCTCGCAGAGATAGTCGGGGCAGTTGCGGTCCATGTTCACCTTGCCCACCATGGTCTCCAGCCCGGAGTCCTCGAGAAGATTCATAAGAATCTTCGTGGCCGGGACGTGGAGCGTGGAAAATATGCAGGCTCTGGTGTTTGGGCTGTTTCTCAGGTCGCGGACAAAGATGGAGTAGGCCCTTTCGGCGTATTCGGCGTCGGCATACCTCGCCTCCTCGGGGAAGGCGCTGGAGTTGAGCCAGTCGAGCAGCTCAAGATCCATCTGAAAGCCGCGGAACGCATACTGCGGCGCGTGGATGTGCAGGTCGACCAGTCCCGGCACTATGAGAGAGCCGGAGTAGTCCTCAAGCTCAAGCCCGCCGTAGCGCTCCGGGAGGCTGGGGAATACCCCGACGCACAGGCCGTCCTCGCAGACGAGATAGCCGTCCCGCACGGCGGCGAGCTTGTTTTTGTCGGCGCTGCAGCAGATGTCGCCTTTTAAAACGCGAGTGTTTTGTCTGTCCATATACCCTCCTTATTCCATTTGATATCGCTGCTCCGCGCGGTCGGAGAGATAAAATAAAAACCGCCCGCCATGCGACTTTTGTTTCCGCCTCTGAAGCAGCGGGATGGAAACACATAGTCAGCTGATTCGGCAGCCGGTAGAAACATTCACCCATTCCATGAGTTTATATGTGATTATATAAGTAATTTATCATTGGCCAACAGCTTTGTCAAGCATAGCGAATCACATACAGCCTTGACACGCTCACGCCCACGTGGTAACATGAAGTAAACTTCATAAGAAGTTAGCTTCATATTCTCACAAAAGGGGGAGCTCATGAAAACAAGGGTCAGGGAATTGCGAACGGCGTCTAAAATGACGCAGCAGCAGTTGGCGGATTTAGTCCATGTCTCGTCGAGAACAATAATCTCCATCGAAAAGGAGCAGTATAACCCCTCCCTCATGCTGGCATATAGGATGGCGCTGGTGTTCGGTGTATCCGTCGAGTACCTGTGCTGTTTGCGTGAGAATAAAGAGCACGAGGACGAAAATCTGTCATAGTTTCCCGGTCCGGGACCGGCCGCGGAAGCCCACATCTGCAAATATTATTATCGGAGGCAAAATATGAAACAGACGCCAAAACAAAGGTGCATAAAGGATGAACGTGACGAGCAGATAGATGTGCAGGCCAAAAGCCACGCGCTTGAGTATGTAATTACGTCAACCCAAATCCTGACGATAATATGCCTTATTAAAGGGAATACAGCATGGAAGGGCAGTCTGTCTCTTCTGTTTTTCGGAGGTGCATTTGAACTATTATATAAGTATCAGCAGTACACTGAAAAACCGTATCGTCAGGTCGGAGTGGTCTTTCTGATTCTGGGAATCGGACTGATGACCTGGTTTGGCGTAACCGGATGAGCGGCGAATTCACCCGGGCTCATATAGCTCGCCTACCTGTTCGCCTCCAAAAATCGCCCCAACAAGTAAATGATAAGGTGAATAAGCAAAAGCGGCAAGCCCGGGGCTTGCCGCTTTTGGCACCCCCGGCGCGACTCGAACGCACTACATTCCGCTTAGGAGGCGGACCCTCTATCCTGGTGAGGTACGGGGGCAGATTGCTGAATTATTATACCCTCCCCGGCGCGCGATGTCAATAGCTGCGCGGCTTTGTAGCTTCGCACAATGCAGCTCGTTACATACGTCCTGAACGTCAGATATTTATAACCCCCGCCTATTGTGCTATTTGCCGGATTTATAATGATTTTATACAAGTTTTTCCGCCCCCTAACTGTGAAATCCTCCGAACAATCCGCACTAAAGTATGAAAGGCTTGAATATGTCGCACGGCAATGCTATACTCTTTTTTGTAGAAAAGAATAGCGCTTCTCCCACCGGGGCCCTCATGGGCCTCTTTGTGTTAGACGCGCAAATCATCTTCGAGGAGTGAGTTACACCAATGGAAAACTACATCTGGCTCGGCTTCGCCGGTGCGCTCATCGCCCTGCTCTTCGCCTTCACTCAGAAGAACAAGGTCATGTCCTTCTCCGAGGGCAACGACACCATGCGAAAAATCGCAGCCTCTATCCGCGAGGGCGCCAACGCCTACCTCAAGCACCAGTACGCCACCGTGTTTAAGGTCTTTCTGGTAGTATTCGTCGTCCTGCTCGTCATGGCCTTCGCCACCGGCGGCGAGATGCTCTCCCAGTTCACACCGTTCGCCTTCCTCACCGGCGGCATCTGGTCCATGCTCGCCGGCTTCGTCGGCATGAAAATCGCCACCAACTCCAACGCCCGCACCGCTCAGGCCGCGTCCGAGAGCCTCAACAAGGGCCTCCGCGTCGCCTTCTCCTCCGGCAGCGTCATGGGCTTCACCGTCGTCGGCCTCGGCCTGCTCGACATCTCCCTCTGGTTCGTCATACTCCGCTACATAGCCGGTATCGACGACCCCCTCGCCCTCGGCAACATCATGGTCATGAACGGCATGGGCGCCTCCTTCATGGCGCTGTTCGCCCGTGTCGGCGGCGGCATCTACACCAAGGCCGCTGACGTCGGCGCCGACCTCGTCGGCAAGGTCGAGGCCGGTATACCCGAGGACGACCCCCGCAACCCCGCCACCATTGCCGATAACGTCGGCGACAACGTCGGCGACGTCGCCGGCATGGGCGCCGACCTCTACGAGTCCTACGTCGGCTCCATCCTCGCCACCTTCGCCCTCGGCGCCTCCGCGGGCTACGGCTGGGAGGGTATGATTCTCCCCATGCTGCTCGCCGTCTGCGGCATCGTCTGCTCCATCATCGGCACCTTCTTCGTCAAGACCGAGGAGAACGCCTCGCAGAAGTCGCTGCTCAAGTCCCTCCGCACCGGCACCTACCTCGCCGCCATCCTCTCCGCAGTCCTCGCCGCCCCCCTCACCTACTTCGTGCTCGGCAGCTGGGGCGTCTACGTCGCCATCCTCTGCGGCCTCATAGGCGGCTGCGCCATCGGCTACTTCACCGAGTACTACACCTCCGACACCTATAAGCCCACCCAGAAGCTCGCCGCCGCCTCCGAGACCGGCGCTGCCACCGTCATCATCGGCGGTATCTCCCTGGGTCTGCTGTCCACCATCGCCTCCATCCTCATCGTCGCCGTCGCCATTCTCGTCAGCTTCTACGCCTCCGGCGGCGCTGAGTCCTTCAACCAGGGCCTGTACGGCATAGGCATCTCCGCCGTCGGCATGCTCTCTACCCTCGGTATCACCCTCGCAACCGACGCCTACGGCCCCGTCGCCGACAACGCCGGCGGTATCGCCGAGATGAGCGGTCTGCCCGAGGAGGTGCGCGAGCGCACCGACGCGCTCGACTCCCTCGGCAACACCACCGCCGCCACCGGCAAGGGCTTCGCCATCGGCTCCGCCTCCCTCACCGCTCTCGCCCTGCTCGTCTCCTACGTCAACATCGTCCAGGAGAAAACCCCCGAGAACCTCGATCTCTCCCTCACCAACCCCCTCATGCTCGTCGGCCTCTTCATCGGCGCCATGCTGACCTTCGTCTTCTCCGCCTACACCATGAGCGCCGTGCAGACCGCCGCCCAGTCCATAGTCGTTGAGGTTCGCCGTCAGTTCCGCGAGATTGCCGGCATCATGGAGTACAAGGCCGACCCCGACTACGCCTCCTGCGTCGCGCTCTGCACCAAGGGCGCCCTCAAGGAGATGGTCAAGCCCGCCCTGCTCGCCATCATCGTCCCCATACTCACCGGCCTCGTCCTCGGCCCCATCGGAGTCGTCGGCCTGCTCGGCGGCATCTCCGTCACCGGCTTCGCTATGGCAGTCTTCATGTCCAACGCCGGCGGCGCCTGGGACAACGCCAAGAAGTACATCGAGTCCGGCCACCACGGCGGCAAGGGCAGCGAGTGCCACAAGGCCGCTGTCGTCGGCGACACCGTCGGCGACCCCTTCAAGGACACCTCCGGCCCCAGCCTGAACATACTCATCAAGCTCTGCTCCACCGTGTCCATCGTCTTCTCCGGCCTCATCCTCGCGTTCTCCATTTTCTAAAAAATCGAATGAAGATGCATGGCATCTTCATTCGAGGGGACTCTGCGAGGCCCCTACAAACGAAAACAGCCCGGGAAACGATGTTTCCCGGGCTTTGCTTATCCTTTTTTGCGCCGTATCAGCAGAACGGCGGCGGCTGCCACAGCCGCGACGGCCAGTACGGCGGCGACTATAAGTCCCGTCGGGTCTCCGGCGACAAATATCGCCGTCGTCCCGTCGGCCCCGCCGATGACGCCGATTGAGGCGTCGTCCGGCTGGAGCGCGAGCAGCAGCGCCGAGCCGGCGGCACATATGACCACGAATATCAAAAGCAGCTTTTTCATATGTTTTCCTTTTTAAAAAAGGCGGAGGGCAAACGTCCTCCGCCTTTGTGCTGCGGTCGGCTTACTTCACGTTGAAAGCGCCCATGCCGGGGAACTTCGCGACGTCGAAGAGCTCCTCCTCGATGCGGAGCAGCTGGTTGTACTTCGCGACGCGGTCGCTG
>CALWXY010000175.1 GCA_944385595.1 uncultured Oscillospiraceae bacterium | reverse complement strand
AGGTCGCCGACCTTATCGTTGCGGGCGTACCAGCGGGAATCCCAATCCTTGATGACGCCGACGCGAAGGCCATGAGGATTAACTTTCTGTCCCATATTCTGCCTCCCTTATTCCTTCTCGGCCACAGCGATGGTGATGTGGCTGGTTCTCTTGTTGATGCGGTACATACGGCCCTGAGCTCTCGGCATACCCCTCTTGAGGATGGGACCGGGGTTGGCGTAGGTCTCGGAGACATAGAGCTTCTCGGGATCCATCTGGAAGTTGTTCTCCGCGTTGGCAGCGGCGCTGTTGAGCAGCTTGAGCATAAGCTCGCTCGCGGCCTTCGGGGTGTTCATCAGAATGGCTCTGGCGGTACCGACATCCTTGCCGCGGATAAGGTCGCAGACAATCTTGACCTTACGGGGAGATATGCGGGCAAATTTCAGATGTGCTTTAGCTTCCATTTTCTCTCCTCCTTACTTGCCGGTTTTGGCGCCGGCATGTCCGCGATAGGTGCGGGTGGGCGCGAACTCGCCCAGCTTGTGGCCGACCATATCCTCGGTGATATACACGGGGACGTGACGGCGGCCGTCGTGGACAGCGATGGTGTGACCAACGAAAGAGGGGAAAATGGTGGAAGCGCGGCTCCAGGTCTTTACAACCTTCTTATCGCCGGTGTTATTCATTTCATCGACTCTCTTCAGCAGCTCGGGAGCGGCGAAGGGGCCTTTCTTGATACTTCTGCTCATTTAATTGATGCCCTCCTTACTTCGCGTTGCGGCGCTTGACTATGAACTTATCGGTGGCGTTCTTAGTCTTGCGGGTCTTGAAACCGAGGGTCGGCTTACCCCAGGGGGTAACAGGACCCGGACGGCCAATCGGGCTCTTGCCCTCGCCGCCGCCGTGGGGGTGGTCGCAGGGGTTCATGACGGAGCCGCGGACCGTCGGTCTCCAGCCCATGTGGCGTTTGCGGCCGGCCTTACCGATGTGGACGTTGGCGTGATCCATGTTGCCGACCTGGCCGATGACGGCGAGGCAGTCGAGGCGGATCTTGCGGAACTCGCCGGACGGGAGGCGGACGGTGGCCATGCCGTTCTCCTTGGCCATCAGCTGAGCGGCGACGCCGGCGGAGCGGACGAGCTGAGCGCCCTTGCCGGGGTAGAGCTCAATGTTGTGGATGAGGGTACCGACGGGGATGTTCGCGAGCGGCAGGCAGTTGCCGGGCAGGATATCGGCGCCGGCGCCGGTCATGATGATGTGGCCGGCCTTCATCTCGGTGGTGGCGGGGATATAGCGCTTCTCGCCGTCCTCGTACTCGATGAGGGCGATGTTGGCGGAGCGGTTGGGATCGTACTCGAGGCGCAGCACCTTGGCGGAGCCTTCCTTGTTGCGCTTGAAGTCGATGATGCGGTACTTTTTCTTGTTGCCGCCGCCCTGATGGCGGACGGTGATGCGGCCGTAGCTGTTGCGGCCGGCGTTGGAGTGAAGGACCTCGACGAGGCTCTTCTCGGGCTTGGCGTGCTTATCGATGCCGTCGAAGCCGGACACCGTCATATGTCTTCTGGACGGAGTGGTAGGTTTATAAGTTTTTATAGACATTTCTCATTTCCTCCCTTACGCCATGCCCTCGAAGATCTCGATGTTCTTCGACTCCTGGCTGAGCTTGACGACAGCCTTTTTCCAATCGGAAGTGCGGCCCTTGGGGTAGGCGCCGGTGCGCTTCTCCTTGCCGCTGACGTTTATCGTGGTGACCTTGATGACGGGCTCACCGAAGATCTCCTCGACAGCCGTCTTGATCTCGATCTTGTTGGCGTCCTTCGCCACCACAAACACATACTTCTTGATGTCCAGGTCTTCCATGGACTGCTCGGTGATGATGGGGCGGATGATGATATCGTAAGCGCTTTTCATCAGGCATAGACCTCCTCGATTTTCTCCAGAGCGGCCTTGTCAACCACGAGCTTGCCGGTGTTCAGAACCTCATAGGTGCTGAGGATGGAGGCGATGGTGGTGGTGACGCCGGGGATGTTGCGGGCGCTCTTGACGACCTTCTCGTCGACATCCTTGGTGATGACGAGGGCCTTGCCGCCGCAATCGACGGAATTAAGGAAGCTCTTGAAGGCGCTGGTCTTGATCTCGTCCATCTTGAGGTCGTCGATAACGACGATCTCACCCTCGGCCGCCTTGGCGGAGAGGACGCTCTTGAGGGCGAGTCTCTTCATCTTCTTGTTGAGAGCATATCTGTAGCTCCTGGGCTTCGGGGCGAAGGCGACGCCGCCGTGTCTCCACACGGGGGAGCCGGCGTAACCGGCGCGGGCGCGTCCGGTGCCCTTCTGGCGCCAGGGCTTTTTGGTGGTATAGCTGACCTCGCCTTTGGTCAGCGCACTCTGGGTGCCCTGACGGCAGTTGAGGAGGTGATTCTTGACGACGGCATGGACGGCCGCCTCGTTGGGCTCTACGCCGAAAATGGCATCGGAGAGCTCAATCTCACCGACCTGCTGGCCGGCCATATTGTAAATAGCTGCTTTAGGCATCGATCACTCTCTCCTTTCCTTACTTGTTTCTCGCGGAGGCCTTCTGCGGGTTGACGCGGGCGGAAGCCTTCTGCGGGTTGAGGGAGATGCCGGCGGCGCCCTTCTTCTCGGCATTGTGCTTCACGGTGTCCTTCAGGTACACGATACCGCCCTTGGGGCCGGGGATGGCGCCGCGGACGACAATCATGTTGAGCTCGGCGTCGACCTTGACGACGTCGAGGTTCTGGACGGTGACCTGGTCGACGCCCATGTGACCGGCGCCGATTTTACCCTTGAAGATGCGGCTGGGATCGGTGCCCGAGCCCATGGAGCCGGCGTGACGGTGGACAGGGCCGCCGCCGTGGGTGGTCGGGGTGCGCTGAGCGCCCCAGCGCTTGATGACGCCCTGGTAGCCGTGGCCCTTGCTGATGCCGGTGACGTCGACCTTGTCGCCCTCGGCGAAGACGTCGGCCTTCAGCTCGTCGCCGACGTTCATGTTCTCGGCGTCCTCGAGACGGAACTCTTTGAGGAACTTCTTGTAGCCGATGTTGTTGGCGTCGAAATGACCCTTCTCGGGCTTGGTGAGCTTGCGCTCCTGCTCGTCCTGGAAGCCGAGCTGGACGGAGCTGTAGCCCTCTTTCTCATTGGTCTTTTTCTGGACAACGACGCAGGGGCCCGCCTCGATGACGGTTACCGGAACGACCTTGCCAGTCTCATCGAAGATCTGCGTCATGCCGACCTTTTTGCCGATGATAGCTTTTTTCATGGTATTTCCTCCTGTTTAGGTTATTGGTCAGCTCGCTTGGGTCGAAGCCCAGAGGCTGCTGACTTGACCCGCCCGCTCACGCAAGTCGCGGGCAATGGGTTTGGCAGATTTGGGTGCCGGTCGAATCAGAGCTTGATCTCGATTTCGACGCCGGCGGGGAGCTCCAGGGACATCAGGGACTCGACGGTCTTCTGGGTCGGGTTCATGATATCGATGAGGCGCTTGTGGGTGCGGCGCTCGAACTGCTCGCGGCTGTCCTTGTACTTGTGGACGGCGCGAAGTATGGTGACGACCTCCTTCTTGGTGGGAAGGGGAATGGGGCCGGAGACCTTCGCATCGGTGCGCTTGGCGGTCTCGACTATGGTCTCGGCGGCCTTGTCGATAAGCTGATGGTCATAGGCCTTGAGTCTGATGCGAATCATCTTTTTGTTGGTAGCTGCCATGTTGTTGTTTTCCTCCTGTTTTCGTACGAATTGCGGCGGCATTGGCTCCGCCCGGCTGTTCTCGTACGGATGAGATTTTTCTGCACACCTGGCCGTGCGTATCAGGCTCAGTCCGAAAAACAAACCGGCAAAATATCGCCGGCTCGCTCCCCGTACAGACGATATACGTTATACGTCCGCGCAGAAATCTCTCAGCCGCCCGATCAAACGGACATACTCCACGGAAGTTACCGGGTAAAACCCGCAATCTCCCGCTTCATCGCATTGCGCGCTGCTGGGCGCAACTCACCCACAGGCGCTCACTTAGAATATCAAATATTTCCCCAAGTGTCAAGATTAATTTTCGTATTTTTATAAGAATTTCCGAGCTTATTATTGTGAAATGCGCCGGAGTCTCTTCCCCGCCATACTATTATAATAGTATGGCCCGCAGGGCCTGTTTTCGCCGGCGGCATGTACGGCGGCGAAAACTCCGCTCAGGCCGCAAGTGTGCGAGCCGCAGGCGAGTGCGCGCGGCGGACTGTATCTCAAAAAATATCCCCGCGCAAATGCGCGGGGATATTTTTTGAAGGCATTAGCCTCCGGACGGCATGATTGCGAAGTGCATGTAGTCGTACCAGCCGCTGCTGTAGCCCTGGCCGCCCCAGCCCCAGCCGTAGGCCTTGAAGGCGCGCACGACGCTGCCGTCGGCCGTGATGGAGTACTGGTTCGTGCCCGGCCACCAGCCGTCGCCCACGGAGCAGACGAGGCTGCCGCCGGAGTAGTAGCCGTAGGCGTTCTGAGTCGGGTTGATGTCTATGGCGCAGCCCCAGCTGTGTCTCAGCGTGTCGCTGTATCTCGCGCCGCCGACGGACTGTATCGGGAACTGCTCGGGGTCGTTGAATATGGCGGTGAATATGCCCACGACGTCGTCGGCCACCAGCTTGTGCACCTGCAGCCAGGCGGTTGTGGCGTATTTCGCGCCGGAGGAGTTTATGCGCCAGATGGGCACCTCGACGTCGACTATGAAGCCCGCGGCGTCGGAGGCGCTGGTGAAGTAGGTCTTGTACTCGCTGCCGAACAGCATCTCGCAGAGCGCGGCGGTGGGACGTCCGTAGGCGTTGAGCAGGCCGTTCTCCTGCACGTAGGTGGCAAACGGCGTGCCGCTCGGGACAATCTCGGGCGCGGTGGGCTCCTCTTTTTCGATGACGGTGTAGTCGAAGTTGGGGACGACGCGCTCGTTGTTCCAGAGCAGGCGGTAGACGGCCATGGCGGCCTGCGCTCTGGT
>CALWXY010000174.1 GCA_944385595.1 uncultured Oscillospiraceae bacterium | reverse complement strand
CAGGATGAACACGCCCGGCCTCAGCCCGCCGCTGACGCTCAGCGGCAGGCAAGCGGAGCTGAACTCGCAGCCGTGCTCCGCCATTGCGGAGGCGAGCTCGCCGAGCGGGCGCCCGGCGAGCCTGCCGCGCCCGGAGACCGTGAAGCCTCCGCCGAGAGCGGCGGCGACGGGCAGGAGGAACCTCAGCGTCGAGCCGCTCTCGCCGCAGTCGAGCGCGGGCGACGAGTCCGGGCGGCCGGGCGTGACGAGCACGCCGGACGGAGTGGGGGAAATCTCACAGCCAAGCGCTGTGAGACAGCGTATAGTGGCGGATATATCATCAGATATCCCATCGAAATCAACATAAGTGGGGGCATCGGCCAGGGCGGCGCATATCAGCGCGCGGTGCGCCGCCGACTTGGAGGCGACAGCGCGCACCTCGCCGCGGAGATAGGAGCGGCTGAGCTTCAGTCTCATGCTCACAGCCCCTCTCTGAGCACCTCGGCGAGGGCTTCGACCGGCTCGGTGCTGATGTAGCAGTCGCCGACGGAGCGCATGCGCAGGAGAGCGATGCTGTCGCCGCTGCGCTTTTTGTCGCCGAGGGCGGCGGCGTACAGCTCATCCGCCGGGAACTCCGTCCGCGTGGGGAGCGAGCAGGCGTTGACGAGCCGCTCAAGGCGCCCGGCGGAGCCGGGCTCGGCTATGCCCTGCCTCTCGCAGGCACGCGCCATGACGCACATGCCTATGGCGACGGCGCTGCCGTGCGTGACCCAGAAGCGCGAGCACTTCTCGATGGCGTGGCCGACGGTATGGCCGAAGTTGAGAATCTGGCGCGCGCCGGTGTCGCGCTCGTCGGCGGAGACGACGGCGGCCTTGACGGAGACGGAGCGGCGTATGCACTCCGGGAGATTTTTGCGGTGTTCGCCGCGCTCGAGCATCTCAAACAGGCCGAGGTCGGAGACGGCGCCGTGCTTTATCATCTCGGCCAGGCCGTCGGCGAAGATATAGGGTGGGAGATGGTCGAGGGCGTTGCAGTCGCAGAGCACGAGCGACGGCTGCCAGAACGCGCCGACGATGTTTTTCGCGCCGAGGTTCACGGCGGTCTTGCCGCCGACGGAGGAGTCCTGCGCGGCGAGCAGCGTGGTGGGCAGCTGGATGAACGGCACGCCGCGCATGTAGAGCGCGGCGGCCAGCCCCGCCATGTCGCCGACGACGCCTCCGCCGAGCGCGACGACGGCGCTCGAGCGCTGGAGGCCATGGGCCTCCATACTCTCGAGTATGGAGAGCACTGTGGCCATGGTCTTGTGCTCCTCGCCGTGGGGGAAGACGCAGCTGTGCGCGCTTATGCCCGCCGCCTCCAGCGAGGCGAGCACCTCGCCGGCGAAGAGCTTTTCGACGGTGTCGTCGGTGACGACTATGGCGGAGCGGCATTTGGGCAGGACGGCCCGGAGGCGCTGCCCGACCTCGGGGAGCAGGTTCCTACCTATTATAATATCGTAGTCGCGCTGCCTGGTGGCGACATGCACCGTCTCCATGCCGCTCATCTGCGGGCGATGGGACGCACGGCGTCGACGGCGGAGACGAGGTCGCTGAACTGCTCCGGGGTGAGAGACTGCGCGCCGTCGCAGAGGGCGTGGGCGGGGTCGTTGTGCACCTCGATGATGAGGCCGTCGGCCCCGGCGGCGGCTGCCGCGAGGGACATGGGCTTCACGAGCTTGGCGATGCCGGTGGCGTGGCTGGGGTCGACGATGACAGGCAGGTGGCTCATCTCGTGCAGCAGGGGTATGGCGGAGATGTCGAGGGTGTTGCGGGTGGCGGTCTCGAAGGTGCGTATGCCGCGCTCGCAGAGGATGATCTGGCCGTTGCCGCCGCTCATGATGTACTCGGCGCTCATGAGCAGCTCCTGAAGCGTGTTGGCGAGGCCGCGCTTGAGCAGTATGGGCTTGTTGACGTGGCCCAGCTCCTTGAGCAGCTCGAAGTTCTGCATGTTCCGCGCGCCGACCTGGATGACGTCGACCTCGTCGAAGCAGTCAAGCTGGCTGATCTCCATGATCTCGGTGACTATGGGCAGGCCGGTCTCCTTTTTGGCGGTGACGAGCAGGTCGATGCCGTGGCGGCGCAGACCCTGGAAGGTGTAGGGCGAGGTGCGGGGCTTGAATGCGCCGCCGCGCAGCAGCGTGGCTCCGGCGGCCTTGACGGCCTTGGCGACGGTGCAAATCTGCTCCTCAGACTCTATGGAGCAGGGGCCTGCGATTATGTGGAGATCCCCGCCGCCGATGTGGGTGTCGCCGGTTGAGACGATGGTGTCGTCGGGGTGGAACTTGCGTCCGGCCTGCTTGTACGGCTCCTGGACGCGCTTTACGTCGTCGACCATCTCCATGGAGCGGACAAGCTCAATGTCAATGCCGGAGGTGTCGCCGACGAGGCCGAGGACGGTGTGCATACTGCCCTCTATCTCATGCACCTCGACGCCTTTGGCGGTGAGCCATTTGACGAGGGTGTCGTAAGAGGTTTTGTCGGTGTTGTTTTTGAGAACTACTATCATTTTTAACACTCCTTTGAAATCTCGGCAACAAAAAAAGCCCTGCGGCGTTCACACCGCAGGGCCTTCGGTCTCCGAATAAGTGGTATCACATATCGCCGGCCGTATCTTTGCAGCATGAACAAACCTTACTCATGGTAAAATAAGTAAAGCTAAAGATAAAGCCGGCAAAGAAAACGACGAACATTCTGTGCACCTCAAAAAATTGATAAGCTGATTATTGCACCGTTTGCGCCTCTTGTCAATAGAAAATTTAACAATGAGGGGAAATATATGCGTTGAAAAGGGGCGAAAGGTGTGATATCATTTAGAAAACTGCGCATGTGGGAGAGTAATCAGCGATGGACAATATAATCATAACCATATCCCGCGGCTACGGCAGCAACGGCGTTGCGATAGGCAAGCTCGCGGCCAAGCTGCTGGGCATAAATTATTATGACGACGCATCCCTCAAGGAGCTGGCCTCGCCGTGGCTGCGCCGCGCGATGGACGACCTCGAAAACCTCCCGCCGGAGGACGCTGCGGTTGCCGAGGAGGACGTGTTCCGTATGCAGATTGGCCAGATCCGCGAGCTGGCCGACAAGGAGAGCTTCGTCATCATGGGCCGCGCGGCAGATTACTTCCTGCGCGACATTCCGAACATAATCAGAATCAGCATACACTCCGACTTTGAGGAGTGCGTCTCCACCGTCGCCGAGCGCGACGGCAGCACCAGAGCCGAGGCCGAGGCCAAGATCCGCGGCATCGACTCCGCCAGAGCCGACTTCTACATGAGGCACACCGGCAGCGTCTGGAACGATCCCATGAGCTTCGACCTGACGCTCAACTCATCGAGCATAGGCAGCGTGAGCTGCGCCGAGCTGATTGTGAGGTATGTCGATATCTGGCGCGGGCACCACGGGATGTAAAATGTGAAATACGCGGGGACGAAAGTCCCCGCGTTGTTTTATTTTTCGGGTTTTCGCCGGCCTGCCGACGGGGGACGATTTGCTGAACCATTTTTCTTTAGAAGAAAAATGGTTCCGCGCCTCCAAAAAGAATCTTTTTTGCGCGTATCCGAGCTTTAAGCGCCGCCGACACGGCGCCCTCCAGATTGAAGAGCGCTCAATCCCACTCCGCGCCACGAGGCGCTCGCCGTGGGAGGAATTCGAGAGCCTCCGCACCGACTTCGGGGCGCCTAGTCTTTACAGAGTCGTCAACCGCGCGCCCTTTCGCCCAAATACGAAAGCACCTGCCTCCGAGGCAGGTGCTTTGTTTTACGGAGCTGTAGACGCAGGCATTGGCAGCTTGTATGGAGGTCGAGGCGTCCTTGCGAGGCGCTTTGACGACAATCTCAGGAAAATTCAGCGCCGGAGCGTAGCGGGGTGGCGCGGTCGGGGGTGAGAGCGTGATTCAGATTTGATATAGCCGCTCCACAGACACGGGCACTCAGATGCGCGGGCGGCGGGCTGACACTAACCTGAAACTACAAAACGCCGCGAGGACGACCGACTACGGTGTTTTCTTTTGGGAAGCTCGAAACCCGTTTTCTTTTACAAAAGAAAATGGGTTTCGAATCCCGTCCCCGCGGGCGGTGGACAAACACTAACCTGAAACTATAAAACGACGCGGGGTCTGCCGA
>CALWXY010000173.1 GCA_944385595.1 uncultured Oscillospiraceae bacterium | reverse complement strand
TTGCCGTTCTCGTCGCCGTTCATCACGCCGAGCGCGGCGAGAACCTCGAGCATATCGTCCGCGCTCGCGGCGGCCAGGGCCGCCGGGGCCGCGCCTATCAGAAGCGCGGCGGCGAGCAGCAGGGCGAGCAGTTTTCTTTTCACTAGAGTCTCCTTTCAGCCGGCTCACTCGCCGGCATTCTCGGGCAGAGCCTCCCCCTGCGCCCCGGTCTCGGGGAGCACGGCGGCGGGCTGGTTCATCATCTCCATGAATTCGTCGCCCGTCAGGGTCTCCTTCTCCATCAGGTACCAGGATATCTGCGTGAGCTTCTGCATGTTTTTGCGGAGTATGTCCGTCGCTTCTCTGTGGGCCTTGTCGACTATGGCGACGACCTCCTGGTCGATCTTGGTCGCGGTGTCCATGGAGCAGGCCAGCGACGTGTCGCCGCCGAGGTACTGGTTCGTCACCGTCTCGAGCGCGACCATGCCGAACTCCTCGCTCATGCCGAAGCGTGTGACCATGGATCTCGCGAGGCGAGTTGCCTGCTCGATGTCGTTGGCGGCGCCGGTGGTCATGGAGTTGAATATGAGCTCCTCGGCGGCGCGGCCGCCGGTGAGCGTGACTATTTTGTTGAAAACCTCCTCGCGGGACATGAGGAAGTGCTCGTCCTCCTCCACCTGCATGGTGAAGCCCAGGGCGCCGGAGGTGCGCGGGATTATCGTAATCTTGTGCACCGGGGCGCTGTTCTTCTGCACGGCGGCGGTGATGGCGTGGCCGACCTCGTGGAAGGCGATGATCTCTTTCTCGTGCTGGGACACGACCATGCCCTTGCGCTGAGCGCCGGCCAGTATGACGTCGACGCTCTCCTCGAGGTCCTGCTGCGTCACGAATCTGCGGCGGTTGCGCACAGCGTGCAGCGCCGCCTCATTTATAATGTTCGCGAGCTCCGCGCCGGAGGCGCCGGGCGTCGCCTTCGCAACCGACGAGAACTCGACGGAGCCGTCGATCTTCACGGCCTTGGCGTGGACTCTGAGTATCGCCTCGCGCCCGGCGAGGTCGGGCAGCTCGACGGGTATGCGCCGGTCGAAGCGGCCGGGGCGCATCAGCGCCTTGTCCAGCGTATCCGGGCGGTTGGTCGCAGCGAGGATGACGACGCCGCGCCGTCCGTCGAAGCCGTCCATCTCCGCGAGGAGCTGGTTGAGCGTCTGCTCGCGCTCGTCGTTGCCGCCTATGCCGACGCCGTCGCGCTTTTTGCCTATGGTGTCTATCTCGTCTATGAACACTATGCACGGCGCCTTCTCATTGGCCTGCTTGAACAGGTCGCGCACCTTCGCAGCGCCCATGCCGACGAACATCTCGACGAACTCCGAGCCGGAGATGGAGAAAAACGGCACGTTGGCCTCGCCCGCGACGGCCTGGGCCAGCAGCGTCTTGCCCGTGCCCGGAGGGCCGACGAGCAGCGCGCCCTTCGGCAGCTTCGCGCCTATCTCCTCGTATTTGTGCGGGTCGTGCAGGAAGTCGACTATCTCGAGCAGGCTCTCCTTGGCCTCCTCCTGGCCGGCCACGTCCGCGAATGTCTTGCCGGTCTGGTCCTTGGCGTAGATCTTGGCGTTGGACTTGCCGAAGCTCATGACGTTGCCGCCGCCGAGCCCGCCCATGCGCTTGAACACAAAGCGCCACATCAGGACGATAATGGCTATGGGCAGCAGATAGGTCACCAGCACCTGAACATACCACGGCACGATGACCGGCGCGACCTGGCCGAACTTCGCCCCGGAGTCGTACAGCCTGTCGACCAGCTCGGAGTCGTCCATAAGGACGGTGGAGTACACGACGTCCTCCTTGCCGTTTGATTCGACGCCCGGCAAATCGTTTTTCAGCGTGTAGTAGATGTAACCCTCGGCGGTGCTGACCTCGACCTCTTTGATGTTCATGCTGTACACCTGGTCGAGGAACACGTCGTAGCTGATGTCCTCGACCTCCTGGTTCAGGCCGCGGAAGATGAGGTTGTTGAGAATTATCACAACGCACAGCAGCACCGAGCTGTAATATATCATCTTTCTTTTGTCTTTCATCAATACCCCTTCAACTTATTATTAAATTTATAATAGGATAGCACCCGCACCACCGGCATTTGTGTATATACTTTAAATTTTTGTCATTTTAACTGTTTTCAGCGCGGTAATTTGGTACTATAATGTAGTCAATTCTGTTTCAAAGGTGATTAAATGCTGATAGATTTCCACACCCACGCATTCCCGGAGAAAATCGCCGCGCGCGCCATGAAAAAGCTCGCCGGCGACTCCGGCCTCTTCCCCCACACCGACGGCACGGCCGACTCGCTCCGCGAGCTCATGCAGCGCGACGGGGTCGACCTGTCGGTTCTGCTGCCCATTGTCACGAATCCCGCCTCGCAGTCGCACACGAACGACCACGCCATAGCGAGCGGAGGCCGCGGCATCATCGCCTTCGGCTCCGTCCATCCCGACGCGCCCGACGCGCTCGACGAGCTTGAGCGCCTCAAGGCCCTCGGCGTCAAGGGCCTGAAGTTCCACCCGGAATATCAGGGCTTCTACGTCGACGACGAAAAAATGCGCCCCATTTACCGCAAAATCTCCGAGCTGGGCTTTATCACCGTATTCCACTCCGGCGCGGACTACGGCTTCCGTCCCCCGTATCACTGCACCCCCGAGCGCCTCGCCAAAGCCCTGCTCTGGTTCGACTCGCCCGTGGTCGCCGCGCACTGGGGCGGCGTCGACGACGCGGAGAACGTCATGCGTATGCTCCCCCGCGCCGAGATCATGAACATCGACACCTCTTTCGGCTACGGGACCAACATCCGCCAGTTCGCCGTCGACCTCATAGAGCACTTCGGCGCGGAGCATGTCCTCTTCGGCTCCGACGCGCCCTGGCATCCCCCGGTGTGGGAGCTGCGCCTCTTCGACACCCTCCCCATCTCCGACGAGGTGCGCGACGCCATTTTTTATAAGAACGCTCTATGTATGCTTGGAATGGATAAATTGTATACAATATAATGTGTACTTATAGCCTTTTCCCGCCCGCCGCCGCGCTGTAATGCGCGAGCGGCGGGCTTTTGTTCGTCAGAGGGCAGTTTAGCGCCCCATTGCCTGCATTATGCGGCAAATAGTCAAGTATAATTAGATAGACAACATTGCCCACGTCTTATATATATCTTTCCCAAGTGCGGAGCAAAATGCGCCGTCCGTTTTGCGCGGTTTGCCCAAAATCTTCCCCCTCGCGGCGGCGCCATGAATTATTTTCATGGTAATTTCAGGACTTGAGGGGGATATTTTGAGCAAACTCGCCAAGTTGCAACTCGGCTTTTTTTGTAATTTGCTAAAGATATAACAATATATTATGTGACAATGAAATATGTGAATTTCACAAGCGAAATTGACTGTGTTATAGTGTATCCATAAGCATTTGTCAAAAATCGCACAAATACATCGCTTCTCACTCGAGAGGGTAGTCCTTGATGAAATCCAGAAATTTGACGGTGCTGTTCAGCAGCTTCTGCTTCTTGTTCCAGATGAGGTCGATGCCCACCTCGATGGGCTCCTTGAACGGAACGGCGATGATGCTCGACGATGCGGCGAAGTTTCCTTTATAGAGGAAGGATATCGCCGTGTTGTCCATTATGAGCCGCTGAATCATGCTGAGCTGGCTCGTCGCCAGGACGACGTTCGGCTTCACGCCGTACTCGTCGAAGCGCTTGTTCAGATAGTTCGACACGAAGGTGTCGTCCGGCAGCATGGCGATGGGCTTGCCCTCAACCATCGAGTAGTCGATGTAGGGCTGCTTCGCAAACGGGTGCTCCGTCGATACATAGCAGACTATGGGGATGCGGCAGAGACGGATGCGGTTGATATTCGTATCGTCCTCGTCCTCGAGCTCGCGGTCGCTGGAGATTATCGCAAGGTCGATGTTGCCGTTGCCCTTCTCGATCTCCTCCAGGTTCGTCCTGGAGCCCGCCTCGTGCAGGTTCACCGTGATGTTCGGGAACTGGTTGCGGAACTCGTGGAACACCTGCGGGAAGATGATGGTGCTGATCAGCGGCGACACCGCGACGTTCACCGTCGACTTCTGGGCGACGAACTCGTTCATCTTCTTCTTCAGATAGTTGATCTGGTCGAGGATGATGGTCGACTCGCTCAGGAATATCTGCCCGGCCTCCGTCAGTACCAGCCCCTTGCTCGTTCTGTGGAACAGCTGAACGCTGAACTCCGACTCCAGCTGCCGCACACTGTTCGACAGCGCCGGCTGCGAGATGTTTATCTTCTCGGCCGCCCGGGTGAGGTTGTCGTACTTGCAGATTGTGTTGAAATAATAGAGATGATCCAGTCTCATACCGTCCTCCTGTTATACGATTTTTACTGTTAATCATTTGTTTTATAACGCCATTAGTAAAATGCATTATAACACGCATCTATAACGCATGTCAATCGGAGCGCCGGTCAAACCCCTTAATCAGTTCAAATTTTTATTTGAAATAAACATCAGCAAAATAAATTTTTCTGAAGGAGAATGCAGCTATGATTCCTGTTTCCATCCCCGAGTTCAAGGTCATGAACTCCAAAAAGCTCCTCAAGCAGGAGAAGCTCGCCAGCATCGCGAACCTGCTCGATGGAAAAATCGTCAAGAGCTCTGACATTGTTGCTGTGCTCGAGAATGTCATTCGTCCGAATGAGACCGTCGCCATCGAGGGCGACAACCAGAAGCAGGCTGTCGATCTCGCCAAGGCTCTCGTTCAGGTAGACCCCGCCAAAGTCAACGGACTGCGTATGGTCATGTCCTGCGTCCAGATGCCCGAGCACCTCGACATCTTCGAGAAAGGCATCGCCAACGAGCTCAACTGCTGCTACGTCGGCGGCCAGTCTGCCCGTCTCCCCCAGATGATCGATGCCGGCACCGTCAAAATCGGCGCCATCCACACCTACCTCGAGATGTTCAGCCGCATGTTCACCGATCTTATCCCCAACGTCTGCCTCTGCGTCGCCGAGGCCGCCGATAAGAACGGCAACCTCTACACCGGCCCCAACACCGAGGAGACCCCCACCATCATCGAGGCTACCGCCTGCAAGGACGGCATCGTCATAGTCCAGGTCAACGAGATTATGGACGAGCTGCCCCGTATCGATATCCAGGGCGAGTGGGTCGACGTCATCATGAAGTCCGACGAGCCCTGCTTCATCGACCCCATCATGACCCGCGATCCCGCCAAGATCACCAACCTGCACATCCTGCAGGCCATGATGATCCTCAAGGGCATCTACGCCAAGCACCATGTCGACCGCATGAACCACGGCATCGGCTACGTCTCTGCCGCCATTGAGCTTATGCTCCCCACCTACGGCGAGGAGCTCGGCCTCAAGGGCAAGATTTGCAAGAACTGGGTCGCCAACCCCATCCCCGCCATGATTCCCGCCATCGAGTGCGGCTGGGCTGAGAGCTGCGTCGCCTTCGGCAGCGAGGTCGGCATGGAGGAGTACGTCAAGGCCAGAAGCGACATCTTCTTCACCGGCTCCGACGGCACCCTCCGCTCCAACCGCTGCTACGCCCAGATGGCCGGCCTCTACGGCTGCGACATGTTCACCGGCTCCACCCTGCAGATGGACTACTACGGCAACTCCAGCACCGTCACCAAGTCCCGTATCACCGGCTTCGGCGGCGCTCCCAACATGGGCTCCAACCCCAACGGCCGCCGTCACATCTCCGAGGCCTGGAGCAGCATGATCACCGACCACAGCGATCCCATGGCCCACGGCCGCAAGCTCGTCACCCAGATAGTCCGCACCCAGACCAAGAACAAGAAGACCGGCGAGATGGTCGACTGCATCGTCCCCGAGCTCGACGCCGTCACCACCGCCAAGAAGGCCGGCATCTCCGAGCCCATGGTCATGATCCACGGCGACGATGTCACCCATCTCGTCACCGAGATAGGCATCGCCTACCTGTACATGGCCAAGAATAAGGAGGAGCGCAAGGAGCTCATCGCCGCCGTCGCGGGCAACACCGCCCTCGGCAAGACCATGTCCGACGAGCGCCGCGCCGAGCTGCGCCGCGAGGGCAAGGTCGCCTTCCCCGAGGACCTCGGTATCGACCCCGCCACCGCCACCCGCGACAGACTCGCCGCTCAGGATCTGCAGGACATCGTCGAGTGGTCCCACGGCCTCTACACCATCCCCCCGAAGTTCCTCGAGGAGAAGAAATAACTTTTTGATGCGAACCGCTTCGGCCATTCGCCGAAGCGGCTCCCATAGATAAATCTTCAGAATTATATATTTGGAGGTACAAAACAATGGACAATCAGACTATTGATTACGCCGCTTATATGAAGGGCCTCGTGGCCAGAGCTCGCGCCGCTCAGAAAATCGCCGAGTATCAGCACGATCAGGCTCGCTGCGATGAGCTCGTCGAGGCTGTCTCCTACGCCTGCCTGGATGAGAACTTCCGCCGCACCGCCGCTCAGATGCTCGTCGATGAGGCCGGCCTCGGCGTAGTCGAGCACAAGTTCAACAAGATCCGCAACAAGTCCATGGGCGTCTATCGCGACATGAAGGGCGTCAAGTCCGTCGGCGTCATCGAGACCGATTCCGTCCACAACACCGTGACCTTCATCAAGCCGATGGGCGTCATCGGCGCCGTTCTCCCCCTGACCAACGGCGAGGCGACCCCGATAGTCAAGGCGCTGTGGGCGCTCAAGAGCCGCAACGCCATCATCTTCTCCCCCTCCCGCACCGGCGTCAAGACGGCTACCTATGTCGTCGACCGCATCCGCGCCGTGCTGAAGAACTTCGGCGCCCCCGAGGACCTGGTCATCTGCATCGACGCTGAGCATGTCGGCCGCGAGTCCTGCGCCGAGATGATGAAGCAGACCGATTTCATCGTCGCCACCGGCGGCAGCGGCCTGGTCAAGAACGCCTACTCCTCTGGCACCCCCGCCATCGGCGTCGGCGTCGGCAACGCCACCACCTTCATCGCCTGCGACGCGGATCTCGCCGATGCAGCCGATAAGATCAGCCGCTCCAAGAACTTCGACTTCAGCTCCAGCTGCTCCTCCGAGAACAGCGCCGTTGTCGACGAGAGCGTCTATGACGAGTTCGTCAAGGAGCTGGAGGCCCACGGCGGCTATATCGTCCGCCACGGCAGCCCCGAGAAGGAGGCCCTGTGCAAGGTCCTGTGGCCTGAGTGGCCCGCCAACCACAAGCTCAACAAAAAGACTCCCGCCCGCAGCCCCCAGATCATCATGGAGATGGCCGGCGTGAAAATCTCGGACGACATCAAGTTCATCGCCGTCGAGGAGTTTGACGGCGCCGGCGAAGGCTATGTGTTCACCGGTGAGAAGCTGACCCCGGTCGTCACCCTGCTGAAGGCCAAGGATCTGGACGACGGCATGGACAAGATGGAAGCCATACTGAACTACATGGGCAACGGCCACAGCTGCGGCATCCACACCACCGATAAGGAGAAGGCCATGAAGATGGCCGAGCGTATGCATGTCGCCCGCATCCTGGTCAACCAGCCGCAGGCTCTGGGTAACTCCGGCGCCTACTTCAACGGCCTGCCCATCACCATGTCCCTCGGCTGCGCCACCTGGGGCAAGAACAGCACCTGCTCCAACGTCACCTGGAAAGACATCTGCAACACCACCACCCTGTCCTTCCCCGTCGACGAGGTCGTTCCCAAGGAGGAGGAGCTCTACTCCGAGAAAATCCGCAACTACAAGTTCAACTTCTAAGCTCTTTCCAAAGCGGGCGCGCCTCACGGCGCGTCCGCCATTAAAACTGAATATTGCCTGTTAATAATACCGATTATCAATGCCGGCTCACCCCCGGCACATCCAAGTTGACCGAATTTATAGTTATTATTTGATAGGAGTGTAACTACATGTCAACTACTGGTATTATCATAGCATTCGTCATCGCGATAGTTATAATGATATTCCTTATCGCGAAGTTCCACATGAACGCGGTCATGAGCCTTCTCATCTGCTCGATGGGTCTCGGTATCGCCATTGGCACACCGTTTGCTGACATCATGGGCGTCATCAACTCCGGCTTCTCTTCGACCATCAAGAGCATCGCCATCATCATCCTGCTTGGCTCCCTGCTCGGTAAAATCCTCGAAGAGACCGGCGCCGCTCAGTCTCTGACCCTCTGGCTGGTCAAGGTCGTCGGTAAGAAGAACGTTATCTGGGCTATCGGTATCTCCGCCTTCATCCTCGGCGTTCCGGTTTTCTCCGATACCGTCACCATTCTTCTTATCCCCATCGTCTCCAACCTCGCCATTGAGACCGGCGCTTCCATGATGAGCTACGGCACCGCCCTGGCGGTCGGCGCGCAGATCACCCACTGCCTCGTCGCCCCCACCCCGGGCCCCGTCGCCGGCGCTGCCCTTCTCGGTGTTCCCCTCGGTCTCGCTATTCCCTGGGGTCTTGTCGTCTCTGTCCCCGGCCTCATCGGCACCATCTTCTGGGCCAAGGTCGGCTGCAAAGAGATGGTTCCCCCCAAAGCTGAGCACCTCGAGATCTATGAGGCCAACAAAGACATGAAGCTCCCCGGTGTCGGCATCTCTGTCATGCCCATCGTGCTCCCTGTCGTCCTCATCATCTTCAACACCGTTCTGGACACCGTCGCCAACGGCTCCGCCATCGCCAACATCTTCGCCTTCTTCGGCGCTGCTGAGCCCGCCCTCCTCATCGGCTGCATCCTCGCCGCCATCACCCTGACCGAGGGCAAGTGGAAGACCAAGGTCGTTCTGAACGACTGGATTAACGTCGCTATGGAAGCCTCCGCCATGCCCGTGTTCGTCACCGGCTGCGGCGGCGCTATGGCTCAGTTCATCAAGGACTCCGGCGTCTCCGACGTTATCGCTCAGGCCATCGTCGATGCCGGCTTCCCCGCACTGCTCGTTCCTATCGTTCTCTCGGCTATCATCCACGTCGTCACCGGTTCCTCCACCCTCGCCGTCTCCACCACCGGCGCGCTCGTCGCCCCGATGCTCACAACTCTCGGCATTTCTGAGCTCTCCGCTTTTCTTGCGGTCTGCTCCGCCGCTCTTATGTTCAAGCACGGCAACAGCTCCGCTTTCTGGATGGGCTGCTCTCTCTCCAACATGAGCTTCCCCCAGGGCCTCAAGGGTATCGGTATCGGCTGTACTATAGCCTCGATTTGCTGCTGCATCACCACCGCGATTCTCTTCGCTGTGGGCGTTATCTAATAACTCAATCGAGTTTACGTCTCCACCGGGGGGAGGCTCCGTCCTCCCCTTCAGATTCGGATGACTCGATAATCGGTATTCATAAAAAGCGCTGCGTTCACCGCAGCGCTTTTCTTTTGCCGTATCCTGGCCGCTCTCCATGAGGCTCTGCGCAGGGCGGCAAGGACTGTGATTTGCCGCCGGTATCCCTTCGGCGCCGCTGGCGGCATCCGCTGAGGCTCGCGGAAAAGGCCGCGGTTTTGAGCAGAATCGGCGCATAAAAAATGCTCCGCCGAATGGCGGAGCATTTTTCGTTTGGCTCAAATCAGCCCTCGACCACGGGGACTTCCTTCTCGCCGGAGGCCGTTGCGACCTTGGCGTTGTGGATAATCTTGCGCGGGCACTTCTCGGCGCATTTGCCGCAGGCGGTGCACTTGCTGTAGTCGATGTAGGCGTGGTTGTCGACGACGTGGATGGCGTCGAACTCGCAGTTCTTCTCGCAGAGCTTGCAGGCTATGCAGCCGAAGTCGCACTGCTTGCGGGTGACAGCGCCCTTGGCGGTGCTGCCGCAGGGGACGGTGACGGTGGCGGCGTAGGGCACCATGTCGATAATCTTCTTGGGGCAGGCGCCCATGCAGGCCTGGCAGCCGACGCACTTGTCGCGGTCGACCTTTGCGATGCCGTCGACGATGTGGATGGCGTCGAACTTGCAGGCCTTGACGCAGTTGCCGAGGCCTATGCAGCCGTTGACGCAGTCGATGGGGCCCTGGCCGCCGCCGAGACGCATGGCGGCGAAGCAGTCGTCGATGCCGGAGTAGTCGAACTTGGTGGTGCGGTGGCCCTCAGTGCCGGAGCAGCGGACGAAGGCGACCATCTTCTCCATGGAGCCTGCCTCCTGGCCCATGATAGCTGCAATCTGCGCCGCGACCTCGGCGCCGCCGACGGCGCATTTGTTGACGGGGGCGTTGCCGGCGACGACGGCAGCGGCATAGGCGCCGCAGCCGGCGAAGCCGCAGCCGCCGCAGTTGGCGCCGGGCAGAGCGGCGGAAATCAGTTCCTCGCGCTCATCAACCTCGACAGCGAATACTTTCGACGCAATCGCGAGCAGCAGGCCAAACGCACCGCCCATTACGCCGAGGACTATAACAGGATACATCAAACTCATACTCATTTCAGCAGCCCTCCATTACTTGAAAACATCCAGGCCGCTGAAGCCCATGAAGGCGAGGGCGATGAGGCCGGCGCTCATAAGAGCAATCGGGAAGCCCTCGAAGGCCTTGGGGCAGTCAGAGGTCGCATCCATGCGCTCGCGGACGCTGGCGAACAGGACGATGGCGAGCAGGAAGCCGATACCGCCGGTGACGCCGTAGACGACGCTCTCGATGAAGCTGTAGCCGTTCTGGGTGTTCAGCAGGGCCACGCCGAGGACGGCGCAGTTGGTGGTGATAAGGGGCAGGTAGATACCGAGCGCCTCATACAGGGAGTGCATGGTCTTCTTCATGAACATCTCGATGAACTGAACGAGAGAAGCGATGACCAGTATGTAGGCGACGGTCTGCATGTACTCCAGACCGAAGTTGACGAGGAGCAGGTCGACTCCGTAGCAGACGGCGGAGGCGACGCCCATGACGAAGGTGACGGCTATGCCCATGCCGACGGCGGTGTCCATCTTTGTGGACACGCCCATAAACGGGCAGAGGCCCAGGAACTGGGAGAATATGAAGTTCTGGACCAGGATAGCGCCAAGAGATATGGAAAAAATCTCAGTCAGATCCATGTCTTACTTCTCCTCCTTCTTATTGTTGTCGCCGCGCTTGAGGGCCCACTGGACGAGAGCGAAGAGAGCGGCAAGGGTGATGAATCCGCCGAAGGGCATAATCATCATGAGGGCGCCGTAGTCGGCGGGGAAGATCTGGATGCCGGCGCCGCCGTTGAGGACGCCGCCGCCGAAGCTGCCGGCGCCGAGGAACTCGCGGATGACGCACATGGCAATCAGGACGAGGGTGTAGCCTATGCCCTGGCAGATACCGTCGACTGCGGAGGCGACGACGCCGTTCTTATAGGAGAAGGCCTCGGCGCGGCCGAGAATGATGCAGTTGACGACGATAAGCGGGATAAACACGCCCAGCGAGTTGGACAGGTCGGGCAGGAAGGCCTTGAGCAGGAGGTCGACCATCGTGACGAAGGCCGCGATGACGACGATGAAGGCCGCGATACGAATCTGGTTGGGAATCACCTTGCGCAGCAGCGAGATAACGATGTTGGAGCAGGTGAGGATGATGAGGACGGAGATGCCCATGCCGATGCCGTTGAACAGGCTGGTCGTGATGGCCATGGTGGAGCACAGACCGAGCTGCTGGACAAGGACGGGGTTCTGGGTGATGATTCCTTCCTTGAGCTGATTTTTGAAATTCATTTATCAGGCCCTCCTTTAACCAATGGACGCGGCGGCGGCCACGGCGACGTTGACGCCATTGGCGACCGCTCTGGAGGTGACGGTGGCGCCGGTGAGAGCGTTGATGGTACCGCCGTCCTTGGTGACGGCGGCGTCACCGGCGGTGCCGATGAACTGGGCGCGGAAGCTCTCGTCGGCGGCCTTGTCGCCGAGGCCCGGAGTCTCGGACATATCGACTATCGAGACGCCGGTGCAGGCGCCGCTGGCGTCGACGCCGACGACCATGTCGATCATGCCCTGGGAGCCGGAGACGGAGACCTGGACGACGTAGCCCGCGTCGCCGGCCTTGTAGACGCCGGTGACCTGGCTGTCGCCGCCGGTGTACTCGACCTCGTCGTAGGAGTCGGCCTCGAGGACCTCGCTCATGGCGAGGCGGGTCTTCTCGGCGGTGAGCTCTTCTATGCGCTCCCAGGTCACGTCGTTGACGAGACCGAGCAGGAACGCGGTGATGACGCAGATAACGAACAGGACTATGACGAGGCCTGCCATGCTAGTCTGTTTTTTCATTTCGCAGCAGCCTCCTTTTTCTTCTTCTCGTCCTCTTTGCTGACGCCGAAGCGGCGCGGCAGGAAGTTCATGTCAATCATCCAGACGCAGACGTTCATAATGAGTATGGCGTAGGACACGCCCTCGACGTAGGAGCCGAAGTAGCGGATGAACACGGTGAGGAGTCCGCAGCCGATACCATAGACGATCTGGCCGTTGGGGTTAATGGGGCTGGTGGTGTAGTCGGTGGCCATGAAGATGGCGCCGAGCATGAGACCGCCGCTGAAGAGGTTGTAGAGCATCCACTGGAGGTTGTCGTTGCCGCGGGGGAAGATGAAGGTCAGAACCGCGACGGTGAGTATGTAGCTCAGGGGGATGCGGAGGGTGATGACCTTGCGGGCGACGAGGTAGATGCCGCCGAGAATCAGGGCGGCGGCGCTGATCTCACCGAGGGAGCCGCCGATGGTGCCGAGGAAGGTGCCCATGATGCTGATGCCCTCGGGCAGCTGTCCGTTGTGCAGGAAGGACATCGGGGTGGCGGTGGTGACGACGTCGGCGCCGTAGACGAAGTTGGGCTCGACCCAGGTGGTCATGATGACGGGCCAGCTGAAGAGGAAAGCTCTTGCGGCCAGCGCCGGGTTGAGGAAGTTCTTGCCGATGCCGCCGTAGAGCTGCTTGACAACGACGATGGCGAAGAAAGCGCCGACGACGGGCAGCCACAGGGGCACGCCGGCGGGCAGGCAGCAGGCCATCAGCACGCCGGTGACGACGGCGCTGAGGTCGTGAACGCTGCTGCTCTTGTGCATCAGCTTTCTGTATCCCCACTCGAAGAACACGCAGGAGACGACGGAGACCGCGATGACGGCCAGGGCGCTCACGCCGAACATGGCGACGGCGACGGCCATCGCGGGCACGAGCGCGATGATGACGTCGCGCATGATGCTCTGCGTCGTATGGGCGGCGCGGATGTGGGGAGACGAAGAAACTGTGAGTTTGGGCATTTCGTTCATTACTTCTTCTCCTCCTTAGCGGCCTCGGCCTTGGCCTTCTCGGCCTCGGCGCGGGCTTTGTCCGCCGCCATCTTGGCCTGCATCTTCGCCTTGCCGGTGCGGCAGGAGTGGGTCAGGTGCAGTCTGGCGGGGCAGTTATAGGTGCAGGCGCCGCACTCTATGCAGTCCATGATATGGAACTTGTCCATGCCCTCGTAGTCGGTCTTGCGCTCGAAGACGTAGAGCAGGGCGGGCTCGAGGCGCATGGGGCAGACGGTGGCGCACTTGCCGCAGCGGATGCACTGTGGATCCTCGACGGTCTTGTCCTCGTCCTCCGCGAAGCAGGTGAGGGCGTTGGTGCCCTTGGTGACGGAGACGGAGAGGTCGTAGAGGGCGTTGCCCATCATGGGGCCGCCCATGAGGACCTTCTTGGCGGGCTTTTTGAAGCCGCCGGCCTGCTCGATGACGTAGCTCACCGGGGTGCCGACGGGCACGAGCAGGTTCTTCGGCTCGGCGATGGCGCTGCCGGTGACGGTGACGACGCGCTCGATGGCGGGACGGCCCTCGTAAGCGGCGCGGTAGACCGAGTAGGCTGTGAAGGTGTTGAAGACAGCGCAGCCGACGGCGGCGGGCAGGCCTCCGGGAGGCACCTCGCGGCCGGTGACGGTCTGAATGAGCTGCTTCTCAGCGCCCTGCGGGTAACGGCAGGGGAGCTGGAGGATCTCGATACCGCTGTCGGGCTTGTTCTTCTCGCGGAGGAGGGCGATGGCGTCGGCCTTGTTCTCCTCGATGGCGAAGGTGGCCTTGGGCACACCGCAGGCCTTCATGATGAGGCTGATGCCGCCGAGCACCGCCTCGGGATGCTCAAGCATGGTGCGGTGATCCGAAGTGATGTAGGGCTCGCACTCGGCGCCGTTTATTATGACGGTGTCGATTTTGCCCTTGCCGCTGGTGATTTTGAACGCCGTCGGGAAGGTGGCGCCGCCCATGCCGACGATGCCGGCCTCACGGATGAGTTTGGCGATGGCGTCGGGGTCGTTGAGCTGCTCCTCGGTGGCGGGGACCATGGTCTCGCAGGGCGTATACAGCCCGTCGTTCTCGATGACGACCGAGTTGACCATAGTGCCGTTGGAGTGCAGTCTCGGCTCGATGGCGATGACCTTGCCGGAGACGGATGCGTGTATCGGCGCGGAGACGGGAGACGCGGCATCGCCGATCTTCTGTCCGAGCTTCACCTCGTCACCCACGGCCACCGTGGGCGTGCAAGGCGCGCCGATGTGCAGCGACATCGGTATGACAACCTGCTGCGGAGGAGTCATGACCGTCACCGCTGCTTTGTTGGCGGGCGCCTTCATATCGTTGGGGTGGACGCCGCCGAAAAACTTGAATGACAATGAGCTCACCTCTTCTTGAAAATGAATTCCACTTGTCCTAATGAAATACACTTTACTATACTACGAAATTCACAAAAAGTCCATAACCTGATCCGCTCCGCGGCAAAATTGTAGCAAACGCCAATGCCTTGGAGTTTCCGGGCGCCAATACTCGACAAATATAACATTTTATTACGCCCGCTAATATCCCCCGTCTTTAAATTTGGTTTACATAATATTTTATATGTCGAATTGTATTATATTTCACCGAATAAACTCGAATATTAGTTTACATAATATTTTGGAATAAACAACATCTTCGTCAAATAAATGACGATTATTTCCAGCCCGGAACGGAGCTTGAAAAAGAATTATTGTAAATAACTCTAAAAAGGGGCAAAAAGTGTTCCGTCGAATCCCACAACTGGGATAAATTTTTTATTAAAAACAGATAAAGCCGGGCGCATGGCAAAATGCAGTGCGTCCGGCCGGTGTCATAGGCTGTTTGTGGGATATTATAAATAAATTTTATGCCTTTTTCCTGCCGCAGAGGACGTCGGTGCATCTGGAGCAGTGGAGGGCGGCGTTGGTGCGGACCCAGAAGCGCTCGGGGTGGAGATAGAAGGCGAGCTCCCAGGTGACGAACACGAAAACGGCGACGAGCAGGAGGCTCCAGCCGAAGAAGCCGCCGGCGAAGGCAAAGGGAATGAACATCATGATGTGGTCCCAGTTGAATATGCGGCAGCTGGTGCAGCAGCGGTTTTTCATAATAAAGGTGCGGAAGGGGCACCAGATGACGACGCAAATGAGGTCGCAGACGTAGAAGAACACGCAGAGGAGAAAGAGCTCCGCCGGGGCGAGGATTTTGCGTCTTGCGAGTATGCCTATGCCGATGGCGACGGCCGTCCAGAGCGCGAACACCTTCGCGGCGACGATGTTGCTGCGGCGGCGGAAGTCGGCGAGCTCGCCGTGGGCGGCTTTGGCGGCGGGGACGAAGAATTTCGAGAACTGCTTGAGCGAGCCCATGGCGATTGCGCCGCGCACGGGGACGATTTGGAGCAGCATATCGCCCATCCAGATGAGCCAGAAGACGTGCAGGGGCGTGGCGACGGTGAAGAACTCCATGCCGTCGAGCACGGCGAAATCCTCGCGGCTGTACACATACAGCAGGACGGACATGATGCCCATGATAATGCGCATAATGAGTCTGCCTATGTATTTAAGGCGCATTTTGCTGCAGCCGGCCACGGCGCTCTCCCCCTTTCACGGAAATGAAGCTATAAAAAAACCACACCGAAAGGTGTGGTTTTTGGAGCATCTAGGCAGATTCGAACTGCCGACCTCATCCTTACCAAATATTTACCACGCCATTTTATTCGGTGCTGTCTAACGCATCTTATCGCTAAAAATCGTTGTGCTTCAAGGGCTTCGGCGTATTGGTCGACACAGCTTGTTCCCCCTTGCTGTTGCTCATTTGTTGCGGTTTTAGGGTGTCGGTTTCGGTTTTTGTTGCGGTTTCTAGTGCCTGCCGCATCCTGTACAATTCGCAAAAATAGGCATCGGCTGTTATTTTAGCAGAAAATCCGATTAAATGCAAGCGCAATGCAGCTTGCACGTTCTTGCGAAGCAAAAAGTCCCCCTCAAAAATGAGGAGGACTTCTGTGTTATCTTAGGCGGCCAGAGTTACCTTGGCGACATTAGTGGGGTTCCATGCAAAGCCGCAAACGCAGCTGGCCAGAAAAGCGATTGCGTTCTTTATCAGCAGAGCTTCCTCAGAACGCCTAACATTTATGTTCTGCCAGAAGTTGAGGAAAAGAGTCTGCTCAAGAGCGCCAACAACATAGACCGTGTTGTCGGATACGTGAGGATTCTGCACCAGTTCAAGACCCAGAGACTGCAGCGTAGCGGAGGGGTCAAAGGCGTAAGTCGCTTTCTCCGTAAGAATGTTCGCCAGCGTGGACGCATTGGCCAGCACAAGGCCACCTCTCTGCACCTTCGCGGGCAGCATCGCCAGAGCCTCAGCCACATTTGCAACCGTTATACTTCCCGTTGCAGTGACAGTTCTGTCCGCCAGAGTCAGGCTATCGAGCCCATCGCCGGGGCAATTATTAGTTCCGGCCTTACCGGTGATATAGCTATCCTCCAGAACATCCAGCACCTCACCTGCCAGCAGGTTAATCAGATAGTTTTCAAAATTATCCGTACTCATGTCTACCATCGCACGGCTAGCCGCCACCAGCTTAACCAGCTCAGCGCCCGACAGAACGATTGAAGAGAGAGTCTGGTCATAAACCGAGATATCCGAGAGTTCCTGGTGCCAGCCGACGCCTCCGGCGGCGGGAGCTACAGGAACTACCAGCTTGCCCGGACGCCCATCATTCAGATGAGTGGCGCGGTGTGTCAGTATGGAGAGTCCGGCGTTGGAGATAAGCCGGTCTACAATGACGGCAGGAATGGTGGCAGAGCCGGAGCCAGTCGTTGTGAGCGCACGGCGCTCATCCTCGGTCATGTTGCCAATGCCCTTGCACAGATAAGACTGCAGAGCGCGAGTTTCGATATTTTCCATATAATTAATACTCCTTTTTGATTTTATTTGATGTCCAGTCACAGGCGGCGGCGTAACAGCTTCCGCCTTGTTGTTAGTAAAATACTTTTCGATGACTTCTGCCTCATCAGCGCCACAGGCGCGCGCAATCCACCGCAGCTTGTCCTCGCCCAGCGCTCGAGCGTTACGCATCGCCTCGGCGCGGCCAATGGGAGCGCAGCCGCGCCCCGTCAGTATGTCATAGGCTACGAATTCTTCAGCCGGTGGAACAACATTCAATCCGCCGAAGTTGTCAGCGCCATAGCGGGAGCGCTCTTTCTTATCCGCGATTTCCCGGTCAAGCTGTTCTATCTCTTCCAGAACGCTAGACAGAAACTCGGATTTCTCTTTCGCAGCCACCACATTCTCCGGCTTGTCGTCCGGCTTCCATGCGCGCAGCTTCGCCAGCTTGTCCGTCAGTTCTCTGCGCCGGTGTAAATCCAGCAGCGCAGCGCCGAGACGCGCTTTATCCTGCATAACCTGCTCGCGGGTCAGCGGGGGCGGCTTTATTTTGGTGTCTCTCAGTTCTTCCAAAACAGAATCTACCATCCGACGGCGCTCTTGATTTATGTACTCGGCCACCGACGTTCTGGCATACACTTCGGTTTGCTCATAGGCGGGGCGAGTCACAACCGAAACATCCCACAGCTTATCAATCCTCCGAATGGTTCGCAGTCTTGCGGCCTGGTCATAAGACTCCTCCCCCACCGAGAACGCAAACGACATTTTGTCGAGATTGCCCGCCAGAATATCTTCCCACAATTCAAAGCCTCTGCTTGTAGTGAGTGTAGCGGATACTTTAAGCCCGTGATTGTCGACTTCGAGCAGCAGCGTCCCGGCTCTGGTTCGCGCCAAAGGTGCACCCTCATGGTCGACATTCAGAACAACGTCGCTCATATCGCAGCTATCAAACGCGCCCCGGTCTATCACCTCGCTAAACTCCGCGCCGGAATACGGGTCTTTGTCGAGGACAGTCGGAGCATCAAAAACAACAGCGTAACCTTCGAGCCGGTGAGCCTCTGCCCGCCGCAGCTCGAATGTTCGATATTGCCGATTATTTGTATTCTTTATCAGTGTAATCATCTCCTTTTAATCGCGCCGAATCCTCTGATTCTCAATTCACGCCCTCCGGCGCAAAAAGCGACGCAATATTTATATCAAACAAGGCCGAACGGCCTTATTTGCCGGTGTTATTTAACCCTGTTTGCAAAATCAGGCTCAGAGTTGGAAAAAGTTACCCACGCCATTAGCGAGTTAGGTAATCCGACGCGCACCACCCCCGGGGGGATGTCGCGTTATCAAAAGAAAAGCCGCTGAGTATAACACTCAACGGCTCAACGGCTCAAACAATATCAATAATATCCTGCGCCTTGCTTAATCGGTATCATAGCTTTGACAGCCTCGTCCCAGCGTATCTCGCCGCGCCATGTGCAGCGTGCTCCGTCTTTCGTCTTGCCCTTACAAGCCACCATCACGCCGCGAGCGCCCGGCTTGACCGGGTGAATCTTCTGGCCGCACTGAGGGCAGCAAAACCATGTTTCGCCGTTGATTGTTTTAAGCAAAGTGTTTTCCTCCTTTTTTTCTTCTTTTCCGCTCGCCTCGAATACCGACGATCCGTCCCCAATTATAAACAGCAGCCAGGAATGATTTGAAATTTCTTTCCGCCTCTTTGTCAATCGGGTGGCAGCCATATACAATCATCATACCCTCGATAAAGTCCGCGGGCGCCGTCGCCTTGTCCCCAAGATTAATTGCTTCCCGAATCTCCAAAGCGGTTTTATACGGCATACGCCGCGAATTGATAAATTCCCGCCACTTGTTTTTGCGCTCATCCATGCTTGCAATCCTCCCTGTTTTCGTTTACAATAGAGGCGGAAACAGCCGTTGCAATCTGTTCCGCTTTGCCGTTCCCGGTGTTGGTAGCACCGAGAGCGGCTTCTTTTTTGCACTCGCAGACCTCGTCGGGGTCCAGGTGTGCGCCGCACGTCGGACATATTCGATAGTAGCTCATTAGTCCGCCTCCTTTTTCGTCTTGTCAATCCACAGCATAAGCTGCTTGGCGTCTTTAGCTTCTTCCTCTTTGACCATGTACAGGTTTTCGAGCGCCTCGTGCAGAACATCGAGGTCGTTGTCGGAAAAGAGTACAGAGTACATTGCGCTCACTTTGTTTTCTCCTTTCGTAAGTGATGCATCGGCTATTCGTCAATCACGACGTAACGCTCGCCGGTTTCGGGGTCTTCGACATAACGCTTTTTAAGGCGCGTTGGTGTTCGCGTTGCGTCTAGATCGTTGACAATATTGTAATGTTTGCTCGGTTTGGTTTCGCGACTGCTCCCGCTGCGTTGATTTGCAATCAAATTCTTGCCGCATACACATGCCTCGTAAAATCTAAACTCGCGTATCTTGCCGCTAAAAAAGTGGTTAAGGCGATAATCACAATTTCTGTACTTTGTCTCAAAATGCCGCGGGATAATCTTTTCGTAGTCGCTCACAGATATTTGTTCTCTGCTCGCGTTGGTCGCCTCGTTATCCAAATACGGCATAACACGGATTATGCGCTTAATTTGTTCCATGCTAATTATTGGATGTTCGTTTTTCATGTTCTCCCTATATGCGCGGAGATACATTGCAAACACGCAAAGTACGTCATCGACAGAATACGGAGAACACCCAACTTCATTGTATGCCGCCCTTACAAAGGCCAAAAAAGTTGAGTCCATCAGTTTTTCGCCTCCTTTCGTGCGTAATCAGCGTGGAAAAAGAAAAAACCTTCTTCCTTTTTCCTTATATATTCCGCTTCTGCATCTGCTTCTGCATCTGCTTCTGTAAACTACCCTAAACAGGGGTATAGGGGTGGTATAGGGGGGCTATACATTCCCCCAGCGTTTATTTCCGCCGCGTTTTCCGCTCTCAACAGACGCCGCATAATCCTGCTTACTCTCGTCTATGTATGGACGCATAACACAGAACACGACGAACGCGGCCTGTGTGAGGTCTTCGGGAGATATAAACTCACCGTCAAAATATCGAAAAGCAGCTTTAAGCCCTTTTCCTGCGTCTTCATCAGATACGCTTTCGATTGCTGCGCGCTGGTGATAGAACATCTTCCACCAGGTCGCGCGTTTTTCTTTTGCCACTCAGTCGCCCCCTCACTCTGCGTCAAGCTGCCGGAGCAGCGCTGGAATATTGACGTAGTACACGCCGCCCGACATGATATGCGGCACGGAGCCGTCGCGGCATCCGCGTCTGAGCCAAAACTGACTAAGCCCCGTCACGCGGCAAGCGTCTTTGATTTTGAGAAACGGTCTTGTGTTCTCGCTCATCGTTCAAGCCTCCTTTTTAAGCTCATAGTCGCCGGATGTATAATCACCCTCGGCGCTGTCGTTAATGGTCTGTTTGCTTTGCTGTGTGGGCGATTTACGCGTCAGAGCGGAAATATTGCCTCGGCCTGCAAGTTTGGGATTATGCCCGAAGCGGTACTGGTGCAAAGAACAGTCCTCGCACGAGCAGCGCCTCACCTCGAAAGACTGCCCACAGCAACAGTCGAGGCATTTTTCCCGGATAGCTCTTAGCGGCGTCATCTAATCACCTCCTCGATAATGTCCGCAACATTGACGCCAAGACCAGACGCCAGCTTCCCCGCCGTTTTCGGCTCACACGTCCCCCGTCGGATAATCGTGCTTACATTCTGCCGAGAAATTCCGCACAGTTCGGCGAGAGAGGTTCTGGTCATGCCGCGTTCTGCTAGGATGGTTTCTATTTTTGCCGTGTTAATGTTCATTGCCTCACCTCCTAACGATGATTCGTTTATAATTAAATAATACACGCGTTTACGCTCATTGTCAAGAATATTCTTGTAATTTCGTTTAAAATGCAGTAAAGTAATGCCAAGAGGTGATAAAATGACGCCAATAGAACGTCTTGACGCAATTCTTAAGCAGCGCGGTATTAGCCGCAGGCAAGCGGCTCTCACCGCAAAGATTCCTCCGTCCACGCTTCAATCTGTTATGGAACGAGGGGAAAATATGTCCGTTGACATGCTGCAAGCTATTACAAAAGCGCTAAATATACCTCTAAGCAGAATATTAGAGCCTTCACTTGCTGAAATGGTAAGCGAAGAATTAGAGCGCGCCTATTTGTACAAACTCGACGATTACCTAGCGAATATGACAGATTTTGAAAAAGATTTATTTTTCCGTCTTTCCCTTGCACAAGCCGAAGAAATGACCAAACATTCCAAGAATCGCAGGAAAATTTCTCATGAAACCGAGAATAACAGCCCTGATAGCGAATAAGGTGATGTTATGCCATCAATAAGGAAACGCGAGACAAAATCCGGGCAAATATTTTACGAAATCACCGTCAGCCGTGGCCGGTCGCAGTCGCGCTTATATTCACGTTGGTATGTGCCGGACGGATGGTCTAAAAAAGCAATAGATCGCGAATTAACACGAGTGGCAGCGGAATTCGAACGTCAGTGTAAAGCGGGCGAGGTGATAAGCCGTGCTGAGAGGCGCGAACACGCCACCCAGGAGGCCGAAGAGGCCGCGAAGATACTGACGGTATATCAATACGGCGAGCGGGTTTTCATGCCCTCAAAGGCCGTTACAATGGCAGAAAACAGCCGAGCCAGCTTTCAGGGATATTTGAACAACTGGATTTATCCGGCCATAGGCGGCAAGAAATTGCCCGAAGTAACCCCCGCCGAGCTGTCCGCGCTGCTGCTGTCCATACAGGCACAGGGCAAGTCGCACGCAACAGCCGTCAAGGTCTACACCATCTTGCACTCGCTTTTCAAAATGGCGTATCTGGGCGACATGGTGCAGCGTAACCCGATGGACAAGGTGGCGAGACCCGTGCCTCGCAAGGACGAAATCAAGGCCGAGGTGCAGGCATTGAGCGTTGACGAGCTGCGCGTCGTGATGACGGCGCTTGACGCCGAGCCGCTAAAGTGGCGGGCGCTGGTGAGCTTGCTCATTGATACGGGTATGCGCCGGGGCGAGTGCTGCGGGCTTATGTGGGAAGATATTGACCTCGATAATTGCATCGCAATCATAAAGCGTAACCTTTGCTACACACCCGCGCGCGGCGTCTATGTCGACACGCCCAAAACGGGGCGCGTTCGTGAAGTCGATTTTGGTTCAGACACGGCGGCGCTTCTCGCAGCCTTGCGAGGCGATAAGCGTTACGGCTATGTATTCACGAAAGAGGGCAGCGACGAGCCAATGCACCCTCAAAGCCCCACCAGATACCTCAAAAAGCTCTCGAACAAGTGTGGTATACCTGACCTACACCCCCACAAGCTGCGGCATACATTCGCTAGTGTATCGATAACTGCGGGCGCAGATGTGGCGAGCGTATCAGAGGCGCTAGGCCATGCAGACAAAAGCACAACGCTTCGAATGTACACTCATGCCGACGCCGAGAGCCGGAAACGAGCCGCGCAAATTTTCAGAGACGCAATAAAAAAAGCCGGGCAGGAATAACCCTGTCCGGCTGTCGTTTCGGTTTTTGTTTCGGTTTTTGCAGCGTCTCGAATAGCTTTAGAAAAACAAGAAACCCTGTAACCATTGAGATTACAGGGTTTTTTGTGGAGCATCTAGGCAGATTCGAACTGCCGACCTCATCCTTACCAAGGATGCGCTCTACCTACTGAGCTATAGATGCATGTGGCGACCCAGAACGGGCTCGAACCGTCGACCTCCAGCGTGACAGGCT
>CALWXY010000172.1 GCA_944385595.1 uncultured Oscillospiraceae bacterium | reverse complement strand
GCCGCCGCCTATGTATTTCGACACGAGGTCGAGCTGCGTCGCGGGGACGTAGAGCGTGTCGCCCCCGGCGTATTTTATCTTGATATAGTCCTTCTCCGCGCCGTCGACGGGCATGCGGACGACGCCCTCGAACTGCCCTATGCCGTGCACCTCGTGCACGACGAGGTCGCCCACCGAGAGGTCGGAGTAGCTGTTTATGCTCTTTTTGGCCTTGACCGCCGAGCCGGTGCGCAGCTTTCGCTTCTTGCCGCCGCTGCGCACGAACTGCGTGTCGGTTAAGACGGCGACCTTGGCGGTGGGGTAGTCGAAGCCCGCCGTGAGCGCGCCTATGGTGACGAGGCACTGACCCGGCTCCGGCAGCTTCTCAAGCTCGGCTGTATACGACGCGCTGACGCCCCGCTCGCCGAGCATGGCGCAGAGCAGTCTCGCGCGGCGCTCGTCCGCGGCGAGGATGACGGTGCGGTAGCCCTCGGCCTTGTAGCTCGCCGCCTCTGTCGCCACGGCGTCGCCGTTGCCGCAGTAGCTCGCGAGCTGCCTCGCCTGCACGGATATGAGCCGCCGCGGCTCAATCGGCTGGCGGCCGACGGTGAATGCGTCGCCGAGCAAAAGCGGGTGTTCCGTCAGCTCGTGGAACACGGCGCCGCCCTGCTTGGCGAAGGCCTCGACGGCGGAGGCGAGGCCGGATTTCGCGAGCGGCTCAAGGTCGCCCGTCAGCTCGCGCAGGTATTCGCGCGCGTGCTCGGCGCTGCGCGGCGGCTGCTCGAGGAACACCAGCGCCTCCGGCGCGATGTAGTCGAGCGCGGTGCCGCCGTCGGGGTAGATGAGCGGCATGTACCTGTCGGCGGAGGGGAGGACGCAGGAGCTTTCCAGCCTGTCGGCGTCCTCGGCCATGTCGCGCCGGAGCTTTTCGGCCTGCTCGCCGCGCGCTGACTTTTTCGCGAGCTTCGCTATGGTCCCGCGCAGGCCGTCGATTCCGCCGGGGGCGAGGGCGGGCAGCACCTCGGCGGCGGGAAGGATGACGGCCTCGCTGAGATTCTCGGTGCGCCGCTGGGTCTGCACGTCGAAAAAGCCCATGGAGTCCAGCTCGTCGCCCCAGAAGTCGCAGCGCACGGGGCGCGCGTAGGCTGGTGAGAAGAAGTCGAGTATGCCGCCGCGCCGCGAGAACTGACCCGGCCCCTCGACCTCGCCGGTGCGCTCGTAGCCGCAGCGAAGAAGGGCCTCCTCGACCTTTTCGGGCGGCGCGTCGCCGCCGAGGCGCAGCACAAAAGCCGCCTCAGAGAGCTTCTGCGGCGGTATGCAGCGCTGCATGAGCGCGGATATGGTGAAGACGGCGGCGCGGCACGAGCCGCTTTGAAGCTGCCAGAGCGCCGCGAGGCGGCGCTGCTCGCCCGAGCGGGAGACGCCCTCGGCGCTCAGCACCGTGAGCTGCCGCGAGACTATGACCGGCACCTCGCAGCCGAGAAAGGCGGCGAGATTTTTGGCGGCTGTCTCGGCGCTGGTGTCGTCCGGCGAGACGAAGGCGAGCGGGAGATTTGTCTCCATCGCCATCGCGGCGGCGAGCTGCGCGCGGTGTATGGGCGACAGCCCCGTCACGAGCGCGGGGAGCGCCCCGCCGTCGGCAAGCTGGGGGAGACTGCTCAGCTCCGGCGCCTCGAATATGGATAGTGAAACTGCTTTCATCTGCTTCCTCGCAGTTAAAATATTGATACAGCACATTTTATCGCAAAGCGAGGCCCGCGGCAAGGGCTTTTCTGTCGCAGACATACTTATATTTATTTTAGTTCTGCGAATTTTACTTGAAATTTTTGCGAAAATGTGCTAGTATGTAAGGTAGAGATTTATTGCTGCCGGCCGAAAGGCGGGGCGGCAATTTTGTCATAAATTGCCCGCAAGGAGGGATAATGGCGCATGTCCGCAGTCAATTCGCTCACCGACATATGGCAGCAGGTCATCGACGGGCTCGCCCAGGAGCTGACGCCCACGGCCATGAACACCTGGTTCTCCGAGGTCACCCCCGTCGCCCTCTCGGGCGACAGGCTCGTCATCCACACGCCGACGGATTTTAAGCGCAATATCATAGAGCAGCGCTTCGCCGATAAAATCAAAGGCAAGCTCTCGGAGCTTTTTTCCGACAATATCGAGCTGGTCGTCCTCGCGGGCGACGAGATCACCGACTTCAAAACCGAGCTTGAGGTCGACACCGGCCTGCCCGAGATTGCGGGCTACACCTTCGACAACTTCGTCGTCGGCCCGTCGAACAAATTCGCGCACGCGGCGGCCATGGCCGTCGCCGACGTGCCGGGCAGCATATATAACCCCCTCTTCATCTACGGCAACTCCGGCCTCGGCAAGACCCACCTGCTCCTCGCCATAGGCCAGTCCATCCACGCGCGCGACCCGGCCGCCAAAATGGCCTATTTTAAAGGCGACGAGTTTGCAAACCAGATGATCCGCTCCATCCGCGAGGGCACTCAGTAGGAGTTCCGGCAGAAATACCGCTACGTCGATTTGCTGCTGGTCGACGATATCCAGTTCATCTCCGGCAAAATGGGCGTGCAGGAGGAGTTCTTCCACACCTTCAACTGCCTCTACGAGGCGGGCAAGCAAATCGTCATCACCTCCGACCGCCCCCCGCTCGAGATGCTCAAGCTCGAAGACCGCCTCCGCTCGCGCTTCGAGTCCGGCCTCATTGCCGACGTGCAGCAGCCCAATATGGAGACGCGCGTCGCCATCACCCGCGCCAAGGCCGCCCAGCTCGGCATGATCCTCAGCGACGAGGTCGTCGAGTACATAGCCGAGAACATCACGGCGAACGTCCGGCAAATCGAGGGCGTCGTCAAGCGCCTCACCGCCTACCGCGCCATACTGGGCGACAACATAGACGTCGAGGCCGTCAAGCGCGCGATCAAGGACGTCATCCGCGTCGGCGCCTACATACCCACGCCGGAGGTCATCATCACGGAGACGGCGCGATACTTCTCGCTCGACCCCGCCGAGCTGCGCGGCCAGCGCCGCAGCAAGACCACCGCCATAGCCCGCCAGATAAGTATGTACCTCATGCGCAGCCTCACGAACCTCTCCCTCGCCGACATCGGCCTCCAGTACGAGGGCAGAAACCACTCCACGGTGCTCGCCTCCATCCGCAAGATTGAGGACATGATCCGCTCCAGCTCCGACATATCCAACACCGTGCGCGACATCACCTCGAACATAAATTCCCGCAATTAAGTTTTGAACATTTCGCTGTTCAATGTTCAAAGCGCCATGTGGATATCTGTTGAGAAAAATTTCCGATAAAAAGCCATGTTCAAAACCCGAATTTGCCAACAAAGGCCATGTTCAAAACAAAGCCTTGCGTATCAAGGGCTGAGAGCGGTTTTCAACAATCAACAGCCCCTACTACTACCACTACTACAAGATAATCTATTCTGTTATATATACGGAGGACGACCATGAGATTCACCTGCGATAAAAACGAGCTGAGCGCCGCCATAGTCAAGGCCTCACGCTGCTGCGCCCAGAAGAGCGCCAACCCCGCGCTCGAGGGATTGCTCATAGAGGCGGGCAATAAAGTCACCGTCACCGGCTTCGACCTGCGCCGCGGCATCTACGCCAGCATAGACGCCGATATCCCCGAGCCGGGCTCCATAGTTTTGAACACCCGCCTCTTCGGCGAGATAGTCCGCCGCCTGCCGGACGGGGAGATAAGCGTCTCAAGCAGCAAAGACTTCGCCACCGTCATCAGCTGCGGCAAGAGCGAATTCCGCATCACCGGCCTCGACCCGGAGGACTACCCGCTGCTCCCGGAGGTCGACTGCCGCAACAACCTCGCCCTGCCTCAGGGCACGCTGCGCGACATGCTGGAGGAGACCATCTTCGCCGTCAGCGACAACGAGGCGAGACCCGTCTACACCGGCGCCCTTTTCGACGTCGCGGGCGACGAGCTCACCATAGTCGCATGCGACGGCTACCGCCTCTCGCTGCGCAAGGAGCCGCTTGAGAAGTGCGACATGGAGCAGGGCAGCTTCATAGTCCCCGGCTACGCGCTGCAGGACGCCGAGAAAATCTGCCTCGACGACACAGAGCCGGTCACCATCCACGTCGGCGCGAAGCATGTGAGCTTCACCGCCGGAGGCACGGTGCTGATTACAAGACGTATAGACGGCGAATACCTCAACTATAAAAAGAGCATACCGGACGACAACCCCATCCGGATAAAGGTAAAGCGCACGGAGCTTGCCCGCGTCGTTGACCGCGTCGCGCTCGTCATCCTCGACAAGATGAAGTCGCCGCTCAAGTTCCGCTTCGATTACGACAGCGTGAACATCATGTGCTGCACCGCCGCCGGCTTCGCCGACGACACCTGCTTCTCCGAGGGCGACGGCGAGGGGCTTGAGATAGGCTTCAACAACCGCTACATGCTCGAGGCGCTGCGCAGCGCCCCGGCCGACGAGCTTGTGCTCTGCCTCAAAAACGGCTTCTCGCCCTGCGTCATCAAGGCCGCCGACGGCGACGACAGCTTCAAATACATGATACTGCCCATCAGACTGCGGGCGGATAATTGAGGCATTTTATGGAAAAACTTACTATCAACACCGAATTCATAAAGCTCGACTCCGCGCTCAAGCTCGCCGCGCTCTGCGAGAGCGGCGGCGAGGCCAAGACCGCCATCCAGGAGGGCTGCGTCCTCGTGAACGGCGAGGTGTGCACCCAGCGCGGCAGGAAGCTGCGCGAGGGCGACAGCGTCACCATTGGCGGCGCGGGCTTCGTCATAGCGCATGAGGCTTGACGGCATCGAGCTGCGCGACTTCCGCAGCTACGGACTATCCGACTTCGGCTTCGCGCCGGAGGTGAACGTCATAACCGGGGCAAACGCCCGGGGCAAGACGAATCTCTTGGAGAGCATCTACATCCTCACCGGCTCGCACAGCTTCCGCACCCGCTTTGACCGCGAGCTGATCCGCTTCGGCGCGGACAGCGCCTCTGTAAAGGCGCGGATATTCTCCCACGGGCGCGACCAGCGCGTCGAGATAGAGCTGCGGCGCGGCGCGCGGCGGCGCTGCCGCAAAAACGGCTCGGCTCTGCCGTCTGGTCGGCTCGCCGAGACGGTGAGCGCCGTGCTCTTCTGCCCCGACGACCTTGAGACAGTGCGCGGCGGCGCGAGCCTGCGGAGAAAATTTCTCGACTCGGCGGTCTGCCGCCTGAGACCCAAATACGCGGAGATTCTCGCGCGCTATAACCGCCTGCTCGACCAGAAGAGCGCCGCATTGCGCGACGGCGCCGAGAAGCCGAGCCTGCTTTTGCCGCTGCGCGAGTATTCCGAGGGCATGGCGGCGCTCTCGGCGCAGCTCATCCGCTACCGCGCGGCCTTTGTCCGCAGGCTTAATGAGCGCGCGGCTGAGATACACGCCGACTTCTCCGGCTGCGGCGAGGTGCTGGAAATCAGATACAAAACCGTCTCGACGGTGACGAATCCGCTGGCCGACGTGCACGACATCTTCCGCGAGGTGCTGAGCCACCAGATCGCGCATGAACAGGCCGAACTTGCGTCTAAAAGCTGCCTCACCGGCGCGCACCGCGACGAGCTTGAGATAGACATAAACGGCGCGCCCGCGCGGCAGTTTGCCTCGCAGGGTCAGGCGCGCACGGCGGCGCTCTCGCTCAAAATGGCGGAGCGGCTGATATTCCTCGAGGACACCGGCGAGCCGCCGCTGCTCCTTTTAGACGACGTGCTCTCCGAGCTGGACGCGAAGCGGCAGGAGTTTGTCTTAAACCGCATAGGCGGCGGGCAGACCTTCATCACCTGCTGCGAGGGCGACGATATAGCGAGCCGCACGGGCGGCTCGGTGATATCCATAGGGGGTTAGGCATGTATCTGCATCTCGGAAAGGGCACGGTGGTGCCGAAATCGGAGGTCGTCGCCATCTTCGACCTCGACAATGCCTCATACTCGCACATAACGAGGGAGTATCTCGCGCGCGCCGAGCGCGAGGGGCGCGTCGTCTCCGACTGCGACGACCTCCCCAAGAGCTTTGTCCTCACTCCCGACCACGTCTACCTCTCGCAGCTCGGAAGCGCTACGCTTCTTTCAAGATGGAAAGAAACGTAATGTGAACCCCATTTTCTTTTGTAACAGAAAACGGGTTTCATCCTTCCCAAAAGAAAACACCGCAGACGGCAGTCTCCGCGCCGTTTTCTTTTTTCAGGTTAGTGTAAGTCAGCCGCCCGCGTATCACAGTACCGGCTCTCTGTAGAGCGGCTATATCAAATTTGAATCACGCTCTCACCCCCGGCCGCGCCACCCCGCTTCGCTCCGGCGCTGAATTTTCCTGAGATTATCGTCTAAGCCCCTCGCAAGGACGCCTTGACTTTCAGACAAGTTATCAATGCCTGCGTCTATCGAGAGAGCGCCAAAGTTATAAACTTGGTAGTAATCGAGGCGCCCCTTAGTCGGCGTAGAAATTTGTCGAATTCCTCGACAGCGAGCGCCTCGTGGCGCGGAGTGGGAGAGAGCGCTCTTCAATTCTAACGGCGCCGTATCGGCGGCGCTTGAGACGGGGATACGCGCAAAAGATTTTCTTTTGGGAAGCTCGAAACCCGTTTTCTTCTAAAAAGAAAATGGGTTTCGAATCCCGTCCCCCGCGAGATTTCTTTTTGGAAGCGCGAAACCCTTTTTCTTTCTAAAAGAAAAATGGTTTCGCATTATCCGCCCCCTTGACAAACGGCGCGGATGGTGCTACTATTGCCCCAACAAGTCAATATCTTAAACCTGTGAGGCAGAGGAAAATCAGTTAGCTTCCGCACAGCGAACGGAGGGCGGTGTGAGCTCCGTGGGCGGCGCTGAATAATATGGACTGCTGAGGGCGGCGTCAAATGCGCCGACGTGATGCCCGCGTGAGCGGCAGGGGATGTGCTGGCATCCCGCAGAGGGCCCCGTCATTGGGGTCGAATCAAGGTGGCACCGCGAAATTGTTTTGTTTCGCCCTTGACCTGTTTTCAGGTCAGGGGCGTTTTTATTTTCCCGGAAAGGATGAGACTTATGGAGAAAATCGTCATCATAGGAGCTGGCCACGTCGGTTCGCACTGCGCAATGGCGCTCGCGTGGCGGCGCGTCTGCGGCGAGATAGTGCTTGTGGATAAATACCCCAAAAAGGCCGAGGCGCAGGCCGCCGACGTCTCCGACGCTCTGAGCTTTATGAGCGGCGGCGTCACGGTGCGCGCGGGCGGTTTCTCCGAGTGTGAGGACGCCGACATCAC
>CALWXY010000171.1 GCA_944385595.1 uncultured Oscillospiraceae bacterium | reverse complement strand
GCCGGGTTGTGCCCGGATTCCGGCTGGCTCGCGTGCGCGGCCTTGCCGGTGAAGCGCAGCGTCAGCCCCTTGGAGGCGCACTGGACGACGCCGCTGCTGACAACGACGCTGCCGAGCGGATGCCCCTCCCAGTTGTGGAAGGCGAAAATCGAGTCAATTCCCTCGTCGTCTATGAGGCGCTCGCACTCAGCGGCTCCCTGCCCCGTCTCCTCCGCGTGCTGGAAGAGCAGGAACACGTCCTTGTCGGCTCCGCGGCTCTCAAGCGCCAGAGCGAGGCCGCAGAGCGAGGCGCTGTGGCCGTCGTGTCCGCATTTGTGCGCGACGCCGGGGTTTTGCGAGCGGTACGGCAGCTCGAAGCTCTCGGCGACGGCCACGGCGTCCAAATCGGCACGGACTGCGAGCTTCTTCGCGCCGGCGCATCCACAGCGATAGACGGCGTAGAACCAGCGGCCCATGTCGCGTATCTCAAGCGAGGTGTTCGCCCTGAGAAAGTCGATGAGGCGGCGCTTTGTCCCCTCCTCGTGCATGGACAGCTCCGGGTGGGCGTGCAGCTCGTGCCGCAGAGCGGTGATTTTTTCAAGTATTGCAGTCTCCATCACAGCTGTCCCTCCGGCGCGACGTGGCGTTTGAGCGCCTCGAAAGTCTCGGCGCTGATGACGTGCTCGATGCGGCAGGCGTCCTCTGCGGCAGTCTCCTTTGAGACGCCGAGGTGGGTGAGCCAGAGCGTGAGCAGCGTGTGGCGCTCGTAGATGCGCTCGGCAATCTCGCGCCCCGCGTCGAGCAGGCTGATTTGACCGTCGCGGCTCATCTCTATATAGCCGTTCTCGCGGAGATTTTTCATTGCTATGCTGACGCTGGGCTTTGAGAACGACAGCTCGTTCACGATATCAATGGAGCGGACTGTGCCCTGGCGCTTTTGCAGGACAAGTATGGTCTCCAGATAATTTTCAGCGGATTCGCGTATCTGCATACGTACACCTCCGAAGTAATACAAAACAGCCCGAACAATCAGTTCGGGCTGTGAAACTGCCTGATGCTCAGATGAGGTTGAGTATAAAGGTGAGCAGCACGAAGACGAGAGCGACCCACTTTGTCATTTTGGCGAGCTTGTCGTCGAGGCCCTTGGACTTGGAGAGGAAGGTGTCGGCGCCGCCGGCGATGGCGCCGGAGAGGCCTGCGCTCTTGCCGGACTGCAGGAGAACGACGCAGATGAGGAAGAGTGCGGAGATGACCTGGATGACGGTGAGGAAAATGGCCATTTATTTCAATCCTTTCAGAATAATTCACAAAGTGCATGGATTATACTAGCACAATTTTTCTGAAAATTCAAGTACTATTTTGCTTAAAACCACAATATTTTGCGTTTTAATCAGGATATACCGCTCGCTCGCCGCCAATGAGCTTTGGTCTGGTCTTTGCAGCCTGGACGAGAGCCTCGCCTATATAGCGGGTCGGCAGGCGCAGCGGCACGGCGACGTGCTTGAGATGCATGCCGATCATGGTGCAGCCGATGTCCAGTCCGGCGGACGCCTTCACGAATTCGACGGCGACGGGATCGTCCATCCTGTCGTAGACGGCGGTGGCAAATGAGCCGCCGGCCTTCGGCTGGGGGCGGACGCTGACTATCTCATAGCCGAACTTCTCCGCAGTGGCGCGCTCGACTATCAGGGCGCGGTTGAGGTGCTCACAGCACTGGGCGGCGAGGGCGAGGCCGTGCTCTCTCAGTATGGGCATAATGGCGTCGACCACCTGAGCGGCGGCCTCCGGGCTGGAGCCTTTGCCAATCTTCTGCCCCACTATCTCGCTGGACGAGCAGCCGACGACCACCAGCTCGCCGGGGCGGAGCGGCGCAGCCTCCAGCAGCTCGCGCATGGCGGAAGCGGCCTGCGCTCCGATGTTATTTTCAGTCATATAAAAGCCTCCAATTTAATAGAGATTATTTTGGCACTTTAGCTATGATACCACCAATCAATTCGTTTGACAATAGAGGGCGGGCATAGTAAAATAAATGTCGGCCTGTGTCGAAATTCACGGCCGATGACATTCTGAGAGGTATTCCTTATGAAAAAACTGCTTCTGATAGTGCTGGCCCTCGCTCTGCTGCTCCCCGCCTGCACCACGCGCGCTACCGAGTCCGAGCAGCCCCTGGAGACCGCCGAGGTCACGCCCACGCCCTCCCCCTCGCCCACCCCGACGCCGACTCCCACCCCCACGCCTGAGCCTGTGCGCCATCCCCTCACCGGCGAGATTATAGACGAGGAGCTCACCGACAGACCCCTCGCGATTATGATTAACAACCACCAGCTCGCCCAGCCCCAGTGCGGCATGGACGCGGCGGATATGATATACGAGGTGCTGGCCGAGGGCGGCCTCACCCGCATGATGTTCATAGTCACCAATCCCACGGCCACAGAGCGCTTTGGCACCATGCGCTCCCTCAGACCGTATTACCTTGAGATTGGCCTCAGCTATGACGCCCTCATAGTCCACGCGGGCGGAAGCGACCAGGCCTATTCCGACATCAGCTCCAAAGGCGCGGACAACCTCGACGGCGTCCGCGGCGCGAACGCCGGCTCCTATTACTACCGCGACAGCTCCCGCATTGCCAACGGCCTTGAGCACAGCCTCTTCCTCGACTCCGACGACCTGCTCGCCTACGCCGAGGAGCGCGGCATATCCCTCAAGAGCGACGAGCCGTATGACTTCGGCCTCAGCTTCTCCGAGGACGCCGCGCCCGAGGACGGCGAGACCGCCGAGAGCATAGAGCTTGTCTTCGGCTCATGGAAGACCAGCAGCTTCGCCTATCACAGCGACGAGGGGGCATACATAATGTCCCAGTACGGCAGCGAGTACAAGGACGGCGACACCGGCGACTCCGTCCCCTTCGCCAACCTCCTCGTGCTCGAGGCCCCCACCCGCGTGCTCGACGGCTACGGACGCCTTGAGGTCGACCTCGTCGGCGAGGGCGCAGGCTACTTCTTCTGCGGCGGTAAATATGTGCCAATCACCTGGCACAGGGACGGCCTCGGCGAGCAGTTCTACTACACGCTTGAGGACGGCAGCGAGCTGACCCTCGGCGTCGGCCGCAGCTACATCGGCATAGTCCCCACCGGCGACTACAAGCTCACAGTTGAATAAGCACAAAAAAGTCCCGCGCTTTATCAGCGCGGGACTTTTTATGATTCTCAGGCTTTCACGAAGATGAAGCCGGTGTGCTCGACGCCGTTCATCACTCTGACGACGCCCTCGGTGGCGCGCACCTTCATGCCGGTGTAAATCTCGCCGTCGATGTCGAGCTGGCCGGAGACGCACACGCCCTCGCGCATCTGGACTATGCCGAAGTCGAGCACGGGCTTGTCTATGCCGGCGGGCAGATTGTGGACTCTGGTATAGGTGAGGAGGGTGCCCTCACCGTCGAGTATTTCCTCGGTGAACTCACGTCCCTCGCACTTGTCGCAGACAAGGCGGGCGGGATGGTGGAGCTTTCCGCATTTTTTGCAGCGATATCCGTACATTAGTCTAACCTCCTCAGTCTTTGGTCAGGACGGTAGCGACGACATTGTTGCCGAAACCGCCGAAATTGACGCACAGTCCGGCTTTGGCGCCCTCGACCTGACGGCCGGCGGCCTCGCCGCGGAGCTGCTTCACGACCTCTATAATCTGGGAAATACCAGTTGCGCCGAGGGGGTGACCCTTGGCCTTCAGGCCGCCGGAGGTGTTGATGGGAATGCGTCCGCCGATTTCAGTCTCGCCGTTGCGGATGCCGATGTGACCCTGGCCGCGCGGGAAGAAGCCGGCCTCCTCGGACTCGACAAGCTCGAGAATCTGGAAGGCGTCGTGCAGCTCGGCGCAGTCCATATCGTCGGCGGTGAGTCCGGCCATCTTATATGCCTTCTGCGAGGCGAGGCGGACGGCCAGGAGGTCGGTGGGGACGGCGCGGTTGGCGACGCAGTGGGTGTCGGTGGCCTGGCCTATACCCGCTATGCGGACGGGGCGGCGCTTGAACTTATCCGCTATATCCATGGCGCAGAGGACGACTGCCGCAGCGCCGTCGGACATCGGGCAGACGTCGTAGCGGCGGAGAGGCTCGGCGACGGGGGGATTTATCTTCTCCATATCGGGGCCGGTGGTGATTGCCTCGAGGGAGACGGGCTTCTGGAGCTGGGCCACGGGGTTGTGGCAGGCGTTGGCGTGGTTTTTGACGGCTATGCGGGCGAGATCCTCGCTGGTGACGCCGTATTTGTCCATGATGAGACGGGTGAACATGGCGGCGAACGAGGTGAGCGTGAGGCCGTAGGGATACTCGGCCTCGGGGTGCAGCATGGTGGCGACGAAATCAGTCGCCTCCTTGCCCTTGCCCATCTTTTCACCGCCGACGACGAGCACGCAGTCGCACATGCCGCTGGCGATGGCCATGTAGCCGAGCTTGACGGCGCTGCCGCCGGAGGCGGGGCCGTTTTCGACGCACTCGGCCATGGCCGGGCGCAGGTTGAGCGAGTCGACGAGGGCCGAGGCAGAGCCGCTTATGCGGTTCTGGATGGAGGCTCCCATCGAAGAGACGAACAGCTGGTCGACGCAGTGGCCCTCGCCGGTCTTGATGCCGGCATCGTCCAGCGCCTCGAGGGCGGCGGCGCCCAGCAAATCAAGGAACGGCAGGTCTGATTTTCCGAATTTGGTATGGCCGACGCCAACTATACCAACTTCACGCATGTATTTTATCCTCCTCTTTGCGCGCAAAAGCGCACATATTTTCAGGCATTTGCAGGACAAGTATATCACCAGCCGACATCAATGTGCAATATGCAAAATCAAATTTTGATATTCGATATTTATTTTGGCTGGGAGAGAATACGCCCCTTCTGGGGCGCGCCGCGAGTGCGGCGAAAAGCGCAGGGGCGGCTCTGCTGCCCTGAGCAGTTAAGATTACCACGGAAAGCAAAGAAGTGAGACATCCAGGGGATGCCCGCATATTTGTACGCCCCTTCTGGGGCGCGCCGCGAGTGCGGCGAAAAGCGCAGGGGCGGCTCTGCTGCCCCGAGCAGTTAAAATTCCCCCGGAAACCAAAAAAGTGAGACATCCTCTGGATGTCTCACTTTTTTGGTACGCCCGACTGGATTCGAACCAGCGACCTTCAGAGTCGGAGTCTGACGCTCTATCCAACTGAGCTACGGGCGCTCGTTAAAGCGCTAATTATTATAGCAAAAACAGGTTAAAATGTAAAGCATAACATTTCCCACCGGAAAGCCGCTCAACCGACTGCGCTGTGCGGCTTTCGGATATGACATACTTGAAATTCTTATTATAAATGGTATAATCAGACTTATGAATATGCAAATTCCGGCCATTATCGCGTGCAAGCTCACGCGCCTCGCCCTCCGCCTCATGGGCCGCGGAGGAACCGCCCTGCCCGGCAAAGTCGCACTGCGCATCTGCCCAAATCTTCTGGGATATCTCGCCAAGAACGTCAAAACCGTGGTCATCACCGGCACCAACGGCAAGACCACCAGCGCGCGCATTGTCGAGCAGGCTTTTATCCAGACTGGCAAAAGCTATTTCGCAAATAAATCCGGCGCGAACCTCATAACCGGCATCACCGCCGAGTTCGCCGCGCACTCCACCATCTTCGGCAGACCCAAATGCGAATACGCCGTAATCGAGTGCGACGAGGCCGCAACCAAGGCCATCGTCCGGCAGCTGAGGCCGTCGCTCGTGCTGGTTACCAACATCTTCCGCGACCAGCTCGACCGCTACGGCGAGGTCGCGCACACGCTTGAGAACATCCGCATCGGCCTCTCCGCCGCCCCGGAGGCGACGCTCTGCCTCAACGCCGACTGCTCGCTTACCGCCTCCCTCGCCGCCGAGCTGCCGAACCGCACGGTATTTTTCGGCGTGGATGTTCCTATATATAAAAACAGAGTCTCCGAGGTGAGCGACGCGCCATACTGCATCCGCTGCAAAAGCGAGTATGAGTACGACTACGTCACCTACGCCCACCTCGGCGGCTACCGCTGCCCGAAATGCGGCTACTCACGCCCGAAGCCCCGGGTGTCCGTCACCCGCATTCTCAGCCAGACCGCGGACAGCAGCCGCATAGAGATTACCGCCGACGGCGCGAGCCACACGGCGGACATCAGCCTGCCCGGCGGCTTCAACATCTACAACGCCGTCGGCGCATTCACAGCGCTGACTGAGTTTGGGTTCAGCGCGAGCGAGGCGCTCTCCGCCCTCGGCGGCTTCGAGTGCGCCTTCGGGCGCATGGAGAAGTTCGACTTCGGCCTCTCCCCCATCCGCATGATTCTCGTCAAAAACCCCGCGGGCTGCAATCAGGTGCTGAATTTCCTCACCAACCTCGACGGCGACGCCGTGTTCGTCATCTGCCTGAACGACAACTATGCCGACGGCACCGACATCTCCTGGATTTGGGATGTCAACTTCGAGGTGCTGCTCGGCATGGGCGAATCGCTGAAAAAGGTGCTCGTCTCCGGAATCAGAGCCGACGATATGGCGCTGCGCCTCATCTACGCCGGCATACCCGATTCCATGCTCGAGGTCGTCTACGACTACGACGAGCTGATAGAGCGCATGGCCTCCTCCGAGACGCCGGTGTTCGTCATGCCGACCTACACCGCCATGCTCGACCTGCGCCGCAGGCTGAGCGAGAAGTTTGGCGTCAGCAATTTCTGGGAATAAGGAGGAGAAGGGCTTGGAGCTTAAAATCTGCCACCTCTACCCTGACGCCCTCAACCTCTACGGCGACCAGGGAAATATAATCTGCATACGCCGCCGCCTCACGGCGCGCGGCATAGAGGCCGCCGTCACCGGCGTGCGCGTCGGCGAGAAATGCGACCTCACTCAATTCGACATGTTTTTCATAGGCGGAGGCCAGGATTTCGAGCAGGAGGTTTTGCTCTCCGACCTCGCAGCCGGGCGCGCCGCCGATATCCGCGCCGCCGTGGAGGACGGCAAGACCTTCCTCACCATCTGCGGCGGCTATCAGATGATGGGCAGCCACTACCTCACGCACGACGGAGTCCGCTGCGACTTCATCGGCGCAATGGATCTGTACACCGAGGGGCGCAGCGAGCGCATGATTGGCAATATGCTCTTCCGCTGCACCGGGGAAAACAGCGGCAGTCTGGTCGTCGGCTTTGAGAACCACAGCGGCCGCACCTATCTCGGCCCCGGCTGCACGCCGCTCGGCACAGTCATCTGCGGCAGGGGCAACAACGGCGAGGACGGCACCGAGGGCGCACGCTACAAAAACGCCTTCGGCTCGTATTCGCACGGCCCCATCCTGCCGAAAAATCCAGCCTTTGCCGATTTTCTGCTCAAAACCGCGCTCGAGCGCAGATACGGCTCCGTGAGCCTTGAGCCGCTCGACGACAAGTACGAGCTCGCCGCGCACGAGTACATGCTCGGGAGGCTGGCGCAATGAGGCTCGGCGAGGACTTCTTCGCGCGCGACTGCCTCGAGGTCGCGCCGGAGCTGGTCGGCAAGCTGATAGTGCGAAAGCTGCCGGACGGCGGCGAGCTGCGCCTGCGCATCACCGAGACCGAGGCCTACCGCGGCGAGGAGGACACAGCCTGTCACGCCCACCGCGGACGCACGCCGCGCACCGAGCTGCTGTACGGCAGGAGCGGCGTCTTTTACGTCTACCTCTGCTACGGCATACACTGGCTGATGAACGTCATCACCGGCGAGGAGGGCTTCCCGCAGGGCGTGCTCATCCGCGCCTGCGAGGGCTTCGAGGGGCCGGGCAAGCTCACAAAGCGCCTTGGCGTAGGCGGCGGATTCAACCGCCGCAGCGCCGTGAGCGACAATGAGCTTTGGTTTGAGGACGACGGCACTCAGGCGTCGGTCACAACAGACAGGCGCGTCGGCATAGCCTACGCCGACGAGGCCGACAGAGAAAAACTCTGGCGATTCAAGCTCGCCAGATAGGGGGTGCGCCATGAACAGCGCCAGACAGGCGGGCGTCGTGATGCCCGTGTTCTCCCTCCCCTCCCCGCACGGAATTGGTACATTCGGAGCGGCGGCGCACAAGTTCGCCGAATTTCTCGCCGAGGCCGGGCAGAGCGTGTGGCAGATGCTGCCGCTCGGCCCCACCGGCTTCGGCGACAGCCCGTACCAGAGCTTTTCCAGCTTCGCGGGCAACCCGTATTTCATAGATTTGGATTTGCTCGCCGACGAGGGGCTGCTGCTCCCGTCCGAGATTGCGAAAGCGGATGCAGCGGGCGAATATATAGACTATGAGCATCTCTACCGCAGCCGCCTGCCGCTGCTCCGCCTCGCCTGGGAGCGCTCGGAGCCTGACGGCGAGCCGCTCACAGAGGAAGTGCTCGACTACGCCATGTTCATGGCGCTCAAGCAGTGCTTCGACATGCGCCCGTGGTACGAGTGGCCTGAGGATATCAGGCGGCGTGAGCCCGAGGCCATGGAGCATTATAGCTGCGAGCTGAGCCGGGAGATAGATTTCCAGTGCTTTTTGCAGCGGCAGTTCCAAAAGCAGTATTCCGCCCTGCGGCAGCACTGCCGCAAGCTCGGCCTGCGCCTCATGGGCGACCTGCCCATGTATGTCGCGCCGGATTCGGCGGACGTCTGGGCCTCGCCGGAGCAGTTCCAGCTGGACGAACAGTTCCGCCCGCTGGCCGTCGCCGGCGTCCCGCCCGACTATTTCAGCGAGACCGGCCAGCTCTGGGGCAACCCCCTCTACCGCTGGGACGAGATGGAAAAAGACGGCTTCGCCTGGTGGAAAAAGCGCATTGCCGCCTCGGCTGAGCTTTTCGACCTTATCAGGATAGACCATTTCCGTGCGCTGGAGGCATACTGGAGCGTCCCGCCCGACGCCGAGACCGCCGCCGGAGGTCAGTGGCACTCCGGCCCCGGAGCCGCCTTTGCCGATATGCTGACCGCCTCCTTCCCCGACACGGAGTTCATCGCGGAGGATCTGGGGCTGATAACCCCGCCGGTGCACGAGCTGCGCCGCCGCGCGGGTCTGCCCGGCATGGCGGTGCTCAGCTTCGCCTTCGACCCCGGCTGCGAGAGCAGCTACCTGCCCCACAACATAGAGCAAAACTGCGTGTGCTACACCGGCACGCACGACAACGAAACCCTCGCGGCCCTGATTTCCGCCATGCCGGAGCGGCAGCTCGAATTTCTGAGCGCCTACTGCGGCGGCGCGCGCCCGCGCGACGTGATCAGGGCCGGAATGGCCTCGCCTGCCGCGCTGTTCATCGCGCAGATGCAGGACTGGCTTGAACTCGGCGCCGAGGCCCGTGTGAACACCCCCGGCTCTAAAGACGGCTCGTGGCGCTGGCGGCTTCCGCCGGGGCTGCTGACCCATAAACTCGCCGCCGAGATGCGCGGCATGACTACAACTTTTTTCCGGCGCCCAAACGCCGGGAGTGAGGAGGAAATAATATATGTTGATTGACAGTGAGACCCGCAGCCGCAAAATACTCGCGATGGCCGAGGAGCTCTGCTTCTGCAACCACCAGATTTCCATTGCGGACGCATCGCCCCGCCAGCTTTATGAGTGCCTGTCGCAGGCTGTCGTCCACTATCTCTCCGGCAGCTGGAACCGCAGCCGCCGCAACCACGACTCCGGCCGCCACGCGGGCTATCTCAGCGCCGAGTTCCTTATCGGCAAGCTCATATACTCAAACCTCTACAATCTCGGCGTGCTGCGCACCATCAGCGCCATGCTGGCTGAAAAGGGCGTCGACCTCGCCTGCCTCGAGGACATAGAGGACACCTCACTCGGCAACGGCGGACTTGGCCGCCTCGCCGCCTGCTTCCTCGACAGCGCCGCCACCCACGGCGTTCCGCTCGACGGCTACGGCCTCCGCTACCGCTACGGCCTCTTCAAGCAGACCTTCGAGAACTGCGACCAGGTCGAGGAGGCAGACGACTGGCTCCGCGACGGCGACCCCTGGAGCTGCCGCCGCTACGGCGAGGCCGTCGAGGTCAAAATGGCCGACCAGACCGTCATTGCCGTCCCCTACGACATGCCCGTCATAGGCTACGACACCAACAACGTCGGCACTCTCCGCCTGTGGCAGAGCGAGTCGGAAAATCCACTGGATTTCGCCGCCTACAACAGGCAGGACTACGTCAGCTCCATGCGCGACAAGAACCTCGCCGAGAGCATCACCAGCGTCCTCTATCCCGACGACAGCACCTATGAGGGCAAGCGTCTGCGCCTGAAGCAGCAGTATTTCCTCTGCAGCGCCACCATGCAGGACCTGCTCCGCCGCCACCGCCGCGCCGGAGGCCGCACCATCTCCGATTTTGCCAAATACCACGCCCTCCAGCTCAACGACACCCACCCCGTCCTCGCCATACCCGAGCTGATTCGCCTGCTCATGCTCGAGGGACTTGAGTTCGAGCGCGCCTTCAACATAGCGCGCGACACATTCAGCTACACCAACCACACCGTGCTCAGCGAGGCGCTTGAGCGCTGGGATATGGGCCTTATTGAGAGCGTCTGCCCCGAGACCGCCGCCATCATCCGCCGCATCGACGCCAGAGAGCGCGAGCGCATGGCCACCCACGGCATCTGCGGCGAGATGTTCAACAACATGCAGATTATAGACGGCAACACCGTCCACATGGCCCGCCTCGCCGTCTACGCCACCAGGCATGTCAACGGCGTCGCCGCCATCCACACCGAGATTCTCAAAAACCGCGTCTTCCGCGACTGGTACGCCGTCTACCCCGAGCGCTTCCAGAACAAGACCAACGGCATCACCCAGCGCCGCTGGCTCGGACTCTGCAACCCCGAGCTCAGCACGCTCATCCGCCGCACAATCGGCAAGGGCTTCCTAAAAGATCTCGATATGCTCGCCCAGCTCAAGGACAACATCGACGACAGGCTCATCTGGGGCTTCAACGACGTCAAGCTCGCCAAAAAGGAGCAGCTCGCCGAGTACATCAAAAAGCACGAGGGCGTCGAGATACTGCCCAACACCGTGTTCGACGTGCAGATCAAGCGTCTCCATGAGTACAAGCGCCAGCTGCTGAACGCCTTCGCCATCATGGACATCTACCTCGCCCTCAAGCGCGGCGAGATGCAGGATATGCCGCCCACGACATTTATCTTCGGCGCAAAGGCGGCCTCCAACTACGTCAGGGCCAAGGCCATCATCCGCTATATAAACCGCATGGCCCTGCTCGTCAACAATGACCCCGATGTCAACAAGAAAATCCGCATAGTTTTCGTCCAGAACTACAACTGCAGCTATGCTGAGAAAATCATCCCCGCCGCCGACATCTCCGAGCAAATCTCCCCCGCCGGCTACGAGGCCAGCGGCACCGGCAACATGAAGCTCATGCTCAACGGCGCCGTCACCCTCGGCACGCTCGACGGCGCGAACGTCGAGATCGTCGAGGAGGCCGGGATGGAGAACAACTACATCTTCGGTTCCACCGTCGAGGACATCGAGGCCATCAAGGGCCGCTACGACCCCAAGGCCATCTATGAGTCCGACGAGGGCATACGCCGCGTCATCGACACGCTCATCGACGGCACCGTCCCCAGCGACGACGCCATGCGCGAGCTGCACGCCTCGCTGGTTTACGGCGTGAACTGGCAGGCGCCGGACACCTACTATCTCCTGCTCGACTACCGCATGTACCTTGACGCCAAAAAGCGCGCCATCTACGACTGGGCCGACAGGCTCAGCTTCGGCCGCAAGTGCCTCATGAACATCGCGAGCGCCGGAAAGTTCTCATCCGACCGCACAATCAAGGACTACGCCAGAGATATCTGGAACGTGTGAAAGTAAAAAAGGAGCGGCTCAGCCGCTCCTTTTTTTATTTGCTGCGCCACCTTAGCAGAAGCGCCGAGTTTGCAATGACCAGCACCGAGCCTGCGTTGTGCACCAGCGCCCCGGCGACGGGGTCTATGCCGCCGATGACCGCCAGGACAACGGCGGCAAAATTCAGCGCCATGGAAAAGCAGATGTTCGCCCTGATGACCCGCATCATGCGCCGCGACAGCAGAATGAGGTGCGGCAGCTCGGATATGTCGTCGCTGACCAGGGCTATGTCCGCCGCGTCGACGGCAATGTCGCTGCCCGCGGCTCCCATGGCTATGCCGACGTGCGCTTTTTTAAGCGCCGGGGCGTCGTTCACGCCGTCGCCCACCATGCAGGCCGGGGCGTGCTCCGCTATGTATTCCAGCTTCTCCTCCGGGCGGCACGCGGCCCTGTATTCCCGCAGCCCCAGCTGCGCGGCGGCGTGGCGGGCGACGGCCTCCCTGTCGCCGGTGAGCAGCACGGGCTCGGCTCCGGCTGCGCGAAGGCGCTCTATCACCTCTGCCGAACCGGGGCGCAGCTCATCCGAGAGCGCGAGTATGCCCGCCGGTTGGCCGTCAATCGACATGTATATCAGCGTGTCGCCGTCCTGCTCGAAGCCGCCGCCGTCCGGCAGAGCAATGCCGCCCTCCTCCAGCATGGCGGAGTTTCCAATCAGCAGCGCCATGCCGTCGACTCTGCCGCTGACTCCCCTGCCGGGCAGCATACGGAATTCCTCCGCCTCGGCGTCGATTTCGCCGTAAGAGGCCGTTATCGCGCGGCCGAGCGGATGCTCCGACCGCGACTCCAGACAGGCCGCCAGCCGGAACAGCTCCTCCTCGCTCAGTGAGCAGCAGCTGTGGACGGCGCGCACCCGCGGCCTGCCGACTGTGAGCGTGCCGGTCTTGTCGAAGCAGACGGTTTTCACATCGGCGAGGCGCTCCAGCGCGTCGCCCTCGCGCACGAGCATGTGGTGCTGCGAGGCCTTGCCTATGGCGGCGCCTCTGGCCGTGGGCGGTGCGAGCCCCAGAGCACAGGGGCAGAAACCGACCAGCACTGTGACGGCGCGTATCAGCTCGCCGGTGATAAAGCCCGTGAGCACGGCTGTGCTCAGCGCCGCCACGACTATCCATGTAGCCCAGCGGTCGGCGGCGCCGACTATCTTTGCCTTGCCGGCGTCGGCGGAGCGCACCAGCTCTATCATGCGCTGTATGGAGCTGTCCTCGCCAACTCTGGTGGCGCGCATGTCAAAGCTGCCGAAGAGATTGACCGTGCCGCCGGTGACCTCGTCGCCCACTCCTCTGTCCACCGGCGCGGATTCGCCGGTCATCAGCGACTCGTCTATGGAGCTCAGCCCCGCGACGATGACTCCGTCCGCCGGGACGGTCTCGCCCGGGAGAACACGCAGCAGCTCGCCAGTTTTGATCTCATCGACGGATATGATTTCTCCGCTCAGCCGCCGCGCGGTCTGCGGGGTGAGCTTCACCAGACGCTCAATGCCAGCCCGCGCCCGCGAGACGGTTATGTCCTCCAAAAGCGCGCCGAGCTGCATGATGAACGCTATCTCCCCCGCCGCGAAATAGTCGCCAATGAGCAGCGAGGCAATCAGGGCTATCGACACCAAAAGGTCGGCCTTTATGTCGAATGAGCGTATCAGCCCCATTGCCGCCTCGGCCACTATCGGCAGGCCGCATAGCACAACGGCTATCCATGCGCTGTCAAACGGCAGAGCCTCCGGCGCCGCCATGCTGAGTATCAGCGCCGCGCCGGAGACGGCTATGAGTGCGATATCGCGCCTCAGGCCACCCCACTCGAGCAGCTTTTCAAGCTTTTCCAATTCCATTCCTCCTTACCTATGGGGGTATATGTACAGTATACATATACCCCCATAGGTTGTCAAGGAGATAAAGAAAAAGCCGGCGCGAGCCGGCTGGATTTATTTCATATTTGCAAAGCGCTCGACGGCCTTGGTGAAGCTCTGGATGGTCTTGTCAGCGTCGCCGTGCTCTATGCCGTCGCGCACACAGTGCTTGATGTGCCCCTCCAGCACGACCTGACCGGCCTTGTGCAGAGCAGATTTTGCCGCATTAATCTGGGCGAGTATATCCTCGCACGGCACGTCCTCATCCACCATGCGGTCTATGGCCTGAACCTGACCGATGATTTTTTTGAGCCTTCTGTGCAGATTTTCGGCGTCCATGCACTGTCTCATAGCAAAGCCTCCCATAGAATACTGAGCTAATTATCCACGATTTACACCGGCTTGTCAAGAAAAAGAGCGCCCCGTGCGGGGCGCTCTCGCTTTATATGAGGTAATCTCAGATAATCTTCTCGTCGGCGAGGACCTGAGCCATCTTCTCGCCTTCCTTGTCCCAGAAAGCCTTGATGACCTTGAACTGGTCGCCGATGCTGAAGTGACGGACGCCGAGGTCGATGTAGTACTTGGCGTCGTCGGCGGTGCCGATCTCGCAGCGGGGCTGCACACCGTGGGCCAGAGCGGCCTTGATGCACTTGCGCTCAGCCTCTTTGAACTCGTTGACATAGTCGTTGCGGTTGTAGCCGAGGCTCATGCAGTAGTCGGAGGGGCCGAACTGAATCATGTCGACGCCGGGGATGGAGCAGAGCTCGTCGATGTTCTCGACGGTCTCGTGCTTCTCAATCATGAAGCTGAGGACGATGTCGCGCAGACGCTGAGCGTGGGCCATCTGGCTGATGTGGGACTGGCAGCCGATGTAGCGGCGGTTGGGGTAGCCGAAGATGCCGCCGTCCTGGGGGGTCTTGGGCTTCATCATCTTGACGGACTCACGGACCTGGTCGCAGGACTCGTGGTCGGCGAACATGATGGCCTGGAAGCCGGCGCAGACGGCCTTCTGAGCGAAGTAGCCGCGGGACTGGAAGTCGACCTTCATCATGGAGCCCATGTTGTAGAGCTCGGAGGCTCGGCACATATTCTCCAGATCGTACTGGGTGAAGGGGGCGTATTCAGCGACGAACTCCATGTAGTCGAACTTGCCGGTGGAGGCAAGGGCCTCAGAGTAGAAAGCCCAGGGGCTCCACAGACGGGTGCTGACGGAGGGCTTGCCCTCGTTCAGGAGCTGTCTCAGTTTGTTTTCTTTCATTGCCATATCCATTACCTCTTTCAGTAAAAAATATATAAGCGTATCTTTTAAGGATATCCTTATAAATTATATACGATTTACTTTATTAAGTCAAGACCGAGCTGTCATTGTCGGCGCGGAATATTCACAACCCTGGCGCCCAAGCTGCACAGCGTCAAATATGATGAATTATCTGCATTATTTGAAACGCTTTTGCAGCAATTTTTCATTTTCTTAATGAAATTGGAGCGAGTTCTATGTTAAAATAGCAGTGTAAAGTATGAATGTGTTAATGGAAAGGAGAAAATCATGACCTACACCACTATGAAAGATTTGAGGCCGTTTATCGGCTTTGAGCCTGAAAAGGAGGCCGCGCTTGAGCGCCTGCTGTGTGAATACCCCATGCGCATACCGGACTACTATCTGAAGCTGATAGATTTTTCCGACCCGGATGACCCGATAAGACGCATGTGTATCCCCTCCCTCTTTGAGACGGACAGGGACGGCAGCTTCGACACCAGCGGCGAGCAGTCCAACACCAAACTGCCGGGCATGCAGCACAAGTACCGCGAGACGGTCATGATTCTCTCGACGAACCAGTGCGCAATGTACTGCCGCCACTGCTTCCGCAAACGGCTCGTCGGCCTCGGCAGCGAGGAGGTCGCGGAGCATCTCGGCGAGATTGCCGACTATGTGAGAAACGACCCGGAGATCTCCAACGTCCTCATATCCGGCGGCGACTCGCTCATGAATCCGACCTCCCTGATACGCCGCTATCTTGAGCTGTTCACGGCCATCGACCACATAGACTTCATCCGCTTCGGCTCCAGAATCCCGGTTGTCCTCCCGGAGCGCATCACCGGCGACCCAGAGCTGCTCAGCGTGTTCGCCGCCTACGCCTCGAAGAAGCACATCTGCGTCGTCTGTCAGTTCAACCACCCCCGCGAGCTGACGCCGGAGGCCGTGAAGTCGCTGGACGAGCTGCGCATGCGCGGCGTCACCCTCCGCAATCAGACGGTGCTGCTGCGCGGCGTGAACGACGACCCGGAGGTCATGGCAGAGCTGCTGCACAGGCTCATCGCCGCCGGAGTTGCGCCTTACTACATATTCCAGTGCCGCCCGGTGACCGGCGTCAAAAACCAGTTCCAGGTCTCCCTGGCCGACGGCGTCCGCATAGTCGAGAGCGCCAAGGCGCTGCAGAACGGCTTCGGCAAAAGCCTCAAATACTGCATGTCGCATGTCACCGGCAAAATCGAACTGCTCGGCGAGCTGAACGGCGAGCTGGTGATGAAATACCACGAGGCGAAAAACAGGGCCGACCTCGGCCGAACATTTTCAGTAAAGCTCGAGCCCGGCCAGAGCTGGCTGCCGGACGACTTCCATCTTTAATGAAGAAAAAGCCGGCGCTCTCAAACGAGAGCGCCGGTTTTAATTTTTACATACCGTCGACGACATCGACGACGTCGTTGAGCCAGCCCTCGATTTTATCGGGCAGCTCGTCAGAATCCTCGAACCAGCCGTCAATGGCGCGCTGGACTCCGTCAGGCGACGGGGTTTCGATGGTAATCAGATCGCCGAGGAAATCGGAGAGGGCGCCGCGGGCGGTGAAGCCGGAAAAAATAGTTATAA
>CALWXY010000170.1 GCA_944385595.1 uncultured Oscillospiraceae bacterium | reverse complement strand
TGTGAGGGTTCGAATCCTCGATAAATTGAAAAATAAAAAAGTCGCCGCGAACGATATGACGTCCGCGGAAATCCCCGCGTAACCCCAAACCGAAGCCCAGCGGAGCGGGTTCGGTTTGGCTAAGGAGCCGCGACAGAATGAGTGAGAGGTGACTTTTTGCAAAAAAAGTCGCCGCGAACGATATGACGTCCGCGGCGACGTGGCAGCGGGTGAAGGATTCGAACCCTCACAAACAGAGTCAGAGTCTGTCGTGCTACCTTTACACAAACCCGCTAAAAGCAAAATTTATTATACACGCTTTTCGCGTTTTGTCAACACCTTTTTTTAATTATTTGTGCCCCTAATTTACATTCTGTTTATTGTAATCCTATAAAAATTTGATTATAATGTTGTCTGTTCAGTCTATTACCCGCACAGAGGAGTTATTTCAATGAAATCTGTAATTTCCGCGCTGCTGTCCGCCGCGCTTCTCGTATCGGCCTCCGCGGCCGCCCTCGCCGCCGACAGCGGCGACACGCTCGCTGCCGACACCCTCTACACCCTCGAGCTGGTCGAGGGCTCCGACGCGGGCTACGAGCTCGACAGGGTCCCCACCCGTATTGAGGCGCTCGTCTTCTCCATGCGTCTCGCCGGTCTCGCCGACGAGGCCGTCGGCTGCCGCGCCGGCTTCCCCTTCACCGACATCCCCGCCTGGGCGAACGAGTACGTCTCCTACGCATACGAAAACGGCCTCATCGAGGGCATCAGCGACACTGAGTTCGGCTCCGACATGCCCGCGCGCGACAAGGATTTCCTCACCCTCCTCCTGCGCGTCCTCGGCTACTCCGACAGCGACGGCGACTTCACCTGGGCCACCTCCGGCTCCGCGGCCGTCAGGCTCGGCATCGCCCAGTCCCTCTACTCCGACTTTGACCGCGGCGACATGTTCGACTGCGCCCTCGCCGCGCTCACCTGCCGCCTCAACGGCCAGGACATCACGCTCATCGACTCCCTCGTCGCCTCCGGCGACGTCGACAGGGCCAAGGCCTCCGCCCTCGGCCTCACCGGCCTCAGGCCGCTCAGCGCCGTTCAGGTCGCCGAGCGCTACTCCTCCGCCGTCGCCATGCTGGAGTGCTATGCTAACTCCGTCCAGCTTCTCAACAAGACCCCCTCGAGCAACGCCAGCGGCTTCTTCATCTCCGAGGACGGCATCCTCGTCTCCAACTACCACACCATCGACAAGGCGGTCTACTGCTCCGTCACGCTCGAGAGCGGCGAGCAGTTCGCCGTTGAGCGCGTCCTCTACTACGACGCCGACATAGATGTCTCCGTCCTCAAGGTCTCGCAGACGCCCATCGGCGGCGGCGAGGCCGTGAGCTTCCCCTATCTTAATATGATGAGCTCCGCGACCACCAAGGTCGGCGACGTTGTATACGCCCTCGGCAACCCCCTCGGACTTCAGAGCTCCATATCCTCCGGCATAATCAGCAACAACCACCGCGAGACGTCCCAGTTCGTCATGCCCATGATTCAGAACACCGCCTCCATCTCCCAGGGCAGCTCCGGCGGCGCGCTGATGAACGAATACGGCTATGTCATAGGCATAACCTCCGGCTATTTCACCTACGGCCAGGACATGTACCTCGCCGTCCCCATCGACGCCGTCCTCGAGACCGACCTCTCCGGCGAGGGCATCACCCTCGCGGAGCTAGCGGCTATGGACATCACGGCCTCAAACTCCTGATTCGCACAGCAAGGCCCGGATAAGCGCTGCTTATCCGGGCCTTTTTGCATCTATTCGCTGTCCGGAAGTGAGAAGGAATTTCGCTCGAACGCTATCAGCCCCTCCTCACGCATCGCGCCGAGCTCGCGCGTCATGGCGCTTCTGTCCGCGCAGAGATACTCCGCAAGCTCGCTGCGGTTCATATCCAGCTCAAAGCTGCGGCTCCCCCTGCGGGCGCTCTCCAGCTCCAGGAACAGCTTCAGCTTGCCGCGCAGAGTTTTCTGCGACACAATCTCGATTTTCTCCATCAGCCGCTGGTTTTTCCCGGCGATTATCTGCACCATGTTCTCAATCAGCCTGTGGTGGAAGGCGCAGGCAAGGCTGCATGTGTGCAGCACGCGGTTGAACGGCAGGAACATCACCTCGCACGGCGACGCCGCTTCAAACGACACTTCGCTGCCGCAGTCAATGCGGCAGGCAAAGCTCTCTCCGAACAGCTCCCGCTCTTTTATGGTAACGAGCAGAGTTCTGTTGCCGTCTCTGTCCTCCTTTATCATGCACACAGAGCCGCTCAGCACGACGCCGATTGAGCGTATATCGTCATTCTCAAGGAAAATCAGCTCGCCCCGGGCGTATTTCGCCGTGCGCGCGCCGGTGCAGCTGAGCAGGGCCTCTATCGAGGCGGAATCTATATTGGCAAATATCGGAAGCTGAGAGCAGTCATATTTCATTTGCTTATCTCCCCTTTTGTTTTTTAATTATAATACGCATGGCAAAGTGTTGCAAGTGCAACATCCTGCCGCGCGGAAAAGGGCTATTATCATTGCGCGGCAGGTTCCGGCCGCAAAAAAGCAAAAGGAAGGTATCACCATGAAACGTATCCGCAAGATTCTCCCGGGCGACCTGTGCTCCGCTGCAGTCGCCGCCGCTGCGGTATTCCTTGCCGACGCGCTGCCTCTGCATCTAATCAGCGCCTCTGTTGTGGCGCTCTTCCTCGGCATGGCTCTGCGCGCGCTGCGGCGTGCGCCGTCCTCATTTGATGAGGGCATCAGCTTCACATCCAAGCGGATGCTCAGATTCGCCATCGTGCTGCTGGGCGCCAGTCTAGATCTCGCGACTGTAATTCAGATAGGCACGCGCTCTCTGATCATCATGGTGTTCACGCTCGCCACCTGCTTCGGGCTGGGCTATCTGAGCGGCAGACTGCTCAAGCTCAACTGGAAGGTGAGCAACCTCATCTCCGCCGGCACCGGCATATGCGGAGGCTCCGCCATCGCCGCGATTGCGCCGGTCATAGAGGCGAGCAGTCTCGACATTGCCTTCGCCATGAGCGCCACGTTTATTTTCGACATGGTCATGATTCTGCTCTTCCCATACATGGGCAGAGCCTTCGGCATGAGCGACGCCGCCTACGGCCTCTGGTCTGGCACCGCGGTGAACGACACCTCCAGCGTGGTCGCCGCCGGCTACGCCTTCAGCGAGGCCGCCGGGGACTTCGCAGTCATGGTCAAGCTCACACGCACGCTCTCAATCATCCCGGTGGTCATCATCTTCTCGTGCATCAGCGCATATCTGCGCCGCCGCGACCACGGTTCCGAGCCGCAGCCGCTCACGGCCACTCTCCGCCGCATATTCCCCGCCTTCATACTCGGCTTCCTCGCCCTCGCGGCCTGCAACAGCTTCGGCCTCATACCGGCGGAGCTTGCATCCGCTCTCAAAAGCTCCAGCAAGTTCCTCATGGTGATGGCGCTTGCCGCCATTGGGCTGTCGACTTCCATGAGAGACATGAAAAACGGCGGCGGGGCCGCCATGCTCCACGGCTTCATCGTCTCCGCCCTGGTCGTGGTCGTGGCGCTGGCTGTGATTGCGGCGCAGCAGAGCTTCGGACTGCTGTGACGAAAAAAGGGACAGGCAAAAGCCTGTCCCTTTTTCACGCCGCCGATGGCGGCCTATTTTTTTCTGCGGACGAAAAAGTACATGATGAGAAGTATAAAGGTTATGGCGTTGGAGGTGATGAAATTCGTCACCACATTGCCGTAGCCGGTGTTCATATAAGCTATGACGTTCATCATGGCCAGGCAGAAGGTTATGCCCGGCAGCACGAGGCCCGGCCAGCGCCGCGGCAGCTTTGCGAGATAGTACTCAAGTCCGAATATGACGGCATACAGCAGTATGGCGTAGAGCGCGATGTATTTCATAACAAACCTCCGACAGCCTGACGATGGAGAACATTATACTCCCCCGCGGCTGCAAAGTCAACCGGCGATGGGCTTATCTCCCGTCTGCAGCGCGACAAGGCTGGTACTGCCGTATTTCTCGCGGAGCTTCGGCTTTTCGATTTTACCCGTCGGGTTGCGGGGCACGACGTCGAAGATGATCTCACGCGGGCGCTTATAGCGCGGCAGCGCCTTGCAGAACTCGTTGATCTCCTCCTCCGTGGCGGTGACGCCGGGCTTCAGCTCGATGATGGCTGCGGCTATCTCGCCGAGGCGCTTGTGCGGGCGGCCTATGACGGCGACGTCCTTGATTTTGTCGTTGGAGCGGAGGAAGTCCTCAATCTGCACGGGATAGAGGTTCTCGCCGCCGGTGATGATGACGTCCTTCTTTCTGTCGACGAGGTAGTAGAAGCCGTCCTCATCCTGGCGCGCCATGTCGCCGGTGAAGAGCCAGCCGTCCTGCAATGCGGCGGCGGTGGCGGCCTCGTCGTGGTAGTAGCAGGTCATGACGCCGGGGCCGGACACGGCCAGCTCGCCGACCTCGCCCTGCTTGACCTCGTTGTGGTTCTCGTCCACTATTTTGGCCTTCCAGCCGAAGCCGGGGACGCCGATTGCGCCGACCTTGTGGATGTTCTCGACGCCGAGGTGTATGCAGCCGGGGCCTATGGATTCGCTCAGGCCGTAGTTGGTGTCGTACTCGTGGTCGGGGAAGTACACCTTCCAGCGGCGAATCAGGCTGGGCGGCACGGGCTGTGCGCCTATGTGCATGAGGCGCCACTGGCTGAGCTCGTAGTCGGAGAGCTTCACGTCGCCCCTGTCGATTGCGTCGAGCAGATCCTGCGCCCAGGGGACGAGCAGCCATACTATGGTGACGTGCTCGTTGCTGACGGTTCTGAGTATCCACTCCGGGCTGATGCCGCGCAGCAGCACGGCGCGGCTGCCGCTTATCAGGCTTCCGAACCAGTGCATTTTCGCGCCGGTGTGGTAGAGCGGCGGCATGCAGAGGAAGCAGTCCTCGCGGGTCTGGTGGTGGTGCGCCTGCTCCACTCTCGCGGCGTGCACCAGGCTCTCGTGGTTGTGCAGTATGGCCTTGGGGAAGCCGGTCGTGCCGGAGGAGAAGTAGATTGCGGCGTCGTCGCTGTCGCTGATTTTGATGCCGGGGTTGCGCCCGGAGCAGTAGGACACGAACTGGTAGTAGCTCTGGGCAAAGTCGGGCGTATTGCTGCCGACATAGTACATCTTCTTTATTTTCGGGAGCTGATCCTTCACGGCGGCGACGCGGTCGATGAACTCGCGGCCGAACACGAGCAGCGAGGCGTCGGACAAATCGAGGCAGTATTTAATCTCGTCGGCGGTATAGCGGTAGTTGAGGGGGACGGCGAGCGCTCCGGCCTTGAGGGTGCCGAAGTAGATGGGCAGCCACTCGAGGCAGTTCATCAGCAGTATGGCGACCTTCTCGCCCTTCTGGATGCCGTTGGCGAGCAGCAGGTTCGCGAACTGGTTTGCGCGCCTGTCGAAGTCCGCCCAGCTCATCTCACGGCGGTAGGCGGTGTCGATATCGGCCTCGACGAGGTTGAACTCGGCCCAGTTGTTGTTTTTGCGCCCCTCCAGCTCCGGGTTTATCTCGACCATGCAGGTCTCGAAGCCGTAGAGTTTCGCGTTGTTCTCGAGAAATTCGGTGATAGGCATATTGGACAGCTCCTTAAAGATTTTTGCGGGGTAAAGGCGATTCCGGGCAAGAAAAAAGCCCCCGTCCTCCTAAGGA
>CALWXY010000169.1 GCA_944385595.1 uncultured Oscillospiraceae bacterium | reverse complement strand
ACGACCATGTGTCGAAGGTCAGCATAGTCGGCGCGGGCATGATCACCTCCTCCGGCATAGCCACGCTGATGTTCGAGGCCCTCTACGAGGCCAGCATCAACATACAGATGATCTCCACCAGCGAGATTAAGGTCTCCGTCCTCGTCAGCGAGGAGGACGCCGACCTCGCCGTCAAGACCATCCACAAAAAGTTCTTTAGGTAATCGAAAAAAGTGCAAGCACTTTTTTCGAGGGGCTTGCAGTCCGCTGCGTCGCACTCGGCTGCGCCTCGCACGCTTGCGGCCTGAGAAGTATTTTTTCCGTGGCGCATGTCCCCGGAAAAAATGATTCAACTTTTTTCGAGCCTGCGGGCTCGAACTCTGCGAGGCCATAAGTTAAGGCGCGGCTGATGCCGCGCCTTTGCCTGTTTTTAGTAGATAGTGTCGCCGGTGAGCTTCTCGTAGTACTTGGCGAGGGCGCTGTGGTCGCACTGACCGAGCCCGTCGGCGTGCAGGGTCTGGAACATCTCCATGACAGCTGCGGTCAGGGGCAGGGGAGAGCCGACGCCGTGGCCGGTCTCAAGGGCGTTATTGAGGTCCTTGATGTGCAGGTCGATTTTGAAGCCGGGCTTGGTGTTGTTCTCTATCATCATGGGGCCCTTGGCGTTCATGACGGTGCTGCCGGCGAGACCGCCCTTGATAGCGGCAAACACGCGGTTGGGATCGACACCGGCGCGCTTCGCGAGCATGAAAGCCTCGGCAACAGCGGCAATGTTCACAGCAACGACGACCTGGTTGGCCAGCTTGGTGGTGTTGCCGGCGCCGACAGCGCCGCACCAGGTGATGTCACCGCCCATGCACTGCAGTATGGGCAGGCACTCATTGAACAGATCCTCATCGCCGCCGCACATGATGGACATGGTGCCGTCGATAGCCTTGGGCTCGCCGCCGGAGACAGGGCCCTCGAGCATACGGACGCCCTTCTCAGCGCAGGCCTTGGCGACATCCTGAGAAGCCAGAGGAGCAATGGAGCTCATGTCTATCAGTATGGTGCCTTTCTTGGCGGTGGACAGAACGCCGCCCTCGCCGCAGACAACAGACTTGACGTGCGGGGAGTTCGGGAGCATGGTGATGATAACAGGGCACTCGGCGGCAAGCGCGGCGGTGTTCTCGGCGGCGCGGGCGCCCTCCGACACCATCATATCAACGTTGGGCTTGACAACGTCGAAGACGACCAGCTCATGACCGTGCTTCATGAGGTTGCGCACCATGGGCTTGCCCATGATACCGAGTCCGATGAATCCGATTTTCATTGGTTTATTCCTCCTGGCTTAATATAATTGATTTGCTTTGCAGCGATTTAAAACGCTTATGACAATAATATAAATCACATCCACCCCAGATTCAAGTGCAAAGTATGCACATGGATGATGTTTGCACCGCATTTGTTTTTATGCAAGCGGCCCATAAAACTCCCGCAGCAGGTTCATGAAGTACTTTTCAGCAATATTCGGTTCATAGTCTTTCCTGTACGCCAGAGAGATGGTAAAGTAGCGGCGCGGCTCAAAACTGAAGCCTACAACGTTGTCGTACTGCCTGAGATGCCGCTCGGAGAATATGGTGCAGCATATACCCTCGCTCGCGAGCTGCATGAGCAGCGGCGTGGTGCAGTTTTCTATGATGGTATCAGGCCGGAAGCCCTCGTCCGCAAACAGATGATCCACCTGTGTGCGCATGGGCGTCCCGCGCGACTCGAAGCCGAACACATCGTCCTTGAACCACTCGAGGCGGCACTGGCGGCGCGACCCGTCCTCATTGAAGCCGGCGAGGTGGGCGAGCGGGTGCTCGCGCGAGCAGACCAGCACGATCTCCTCGTGCGACAGCGGCTCGGCGGCAAAGTCGCCTGTGACCTCGTCGGTGGCGAGGAGGGCTATGTCTATGCGGCCGTTGTAGAGCAGCTCGCGCAGCTCGTCGCTGTTCGTGATGCGGAACGATATGCTGACATGCGGGTATTTCTCGTGGAAGCCGGCGATGACGTCCTTCATCATGAGGCTGGCGCGCCCGTTAGTGACGCCGACGGACACCATGCCCCGGATATTCCCGGCTATGTCCTGCATCAGCCGGGTGCAGCCGCGCATCTCGGCGAGGACGTTCTCCGCCGTTCGGATGAACACCTCGCCCGCGTAGGTCAGCTCGAGGCGGTTGGAGACGCGCTTAAACAGCGGCAGGCCGATCTCATTCTCGACGGCCAGCAGCTGCCGGTTGAGCGCCGAGCGGGAGACGAACAGCCGGTTCGCCGCCTTGGATATGCTCTTGTCCTCGGCTATGGCTATGATGTTGGAAAATGTCTCTATATCCATAACAGCCTCTTTTAATTTTGATTACCGCTTATTATACTTTATCCGGCCGCAAATTGCAACGAGGCTGTGAATTTTTTTCACTCCCCCGGCGGCTTTTTTGCCGGAAATCAAACGGCGTTCGATTTTTCCGAATGGTAACTATCGGAGTTGACAATAGTCCGCGGCTGGTTTATTATGGAGTAAATATGCGAAAGGGGGCGTGCGCCCATGCGGATGGATATAGACGGCCTGCGCGGGCTGACGCGCTGCACCTTCGGCCTCTGGCGAATGTGATGCCTCCGCTTTGAGTAAAAATATTATCAGGAGGAATCACCATGCCCATCAAAATACCAAACGCCCTGCCCGCCACTCAAACCCTCGAGAATGAAAACATATTCGTCATGACGGAGACGCGGGCCCTCACCCAGGACATACGCCCGCTGCAGGTGGCGCTACTTAACCTCCTGCCCACCAAAATCGCCACAGAGACCCAGCTTGCCCGCCTTCTCGGCAACACGCCGCTGCAGGTCGAGCTGGAGCTCGTGAACACCAGCTCCCACAAGTCGAAAAACACCTCCGAGGAGCACATGCTCGCGTTTTACAAGACCTTCGACGAGATAAAGCACCGCAAGTTCGACGGCCTCATCATCACCGGCGCGCCGGTGGAGCAGATGGAGTTCGAGGAGGTCGAGTACTGGGACGAGCTGTGCGAGATTATGGAGCGGAGCAAGACCAACGTCCACAGCACCTTCCACATATGCTGGGGCGCGCAGGCGGGATTATATTATCACTACGGAGTGAAAAAATAACCGCTCGAGAAAAAGCTCTTCGGCGTTTTCCCGCATGTGGTCGAGCGCCGCAGCAGCATACTCCTGCGCGGCTTCGACGAGGTGTTCATGGTGCCGCACTCGCGCCATACGACGGTGCGCCGCGAGGACATAGAGGCCGTGCCGGAGCTGAAGATTCTCGCCAGCTCCCCCGTCGCGGGCGTCTACGCAGTCAGCAACGAGGGCGGCAGACAGATTTTTATAACCGGCCACTCGGAGTATGACCGCGACACGCTCAAGAACGAATATGTGCGCGACAAGACCGCCGGACTGCCCATCGAGATACCCCAAAACTACTTCCCGGACGACGACGATACCCGCACTCCGTTAGTCTCCTGGCGCAGCCACGCCAACCTCATCTACTCCAACTGGCTCAACTATTTCGTCTATCAGACGACGCCTTACGACATAACTGCCATAAAATAGCTGAAAAACGCTAAGAGTTTTGTGCAGAATTTTCGGTTGACCTCGGCGCGGCGCTGTGCTACAATCTTCACAACAAGCAAAAAGGCTGTGACGAAGACGGCTGAGATGCCATGCGAGTCAGAGAGCCGGCGGTTGGTGCGAGCCGGTGTCCATGTCTCTCGAATGCCCATCCCTTCCGAGCCGAAGGCCCGAAATCCCCTCCGGGAGAGTAGACGCCTTACGTTTGCGCCGCGTTAAGGCGCGGAGCTTGATTGAGCTCTTGAGGTGGCGCCGCATATTCGGCGCAATTTGAGTGGTACCGCGGATGTAATTTACACCCGTCTCAAAGAATTATCTTTGGGACGGGTTTTTTGTTTGCTTATTCCGTCCCGGAAGGAGAATGAAAATGCAGCACACTAAGGAAATGAACGACCAGCTTCTCGCGGTGGCGGCGCGTATACATGAGATGCGTGAGATAAAGGGCCTCACCGTGGAGGAGACCGCCGAGGCCGTCGGCGTCAGCCTGCAGGAGTACCTCGATATCGAGGCCGGTACCGCAGACTTCCACTTCACCTTTATCTTCAAATGCGCGCAGCTCTTCGGCGTCGAGATAACCGACCTCATGTCCGGCAGCAGCGCCACTCTGTCGAGCTACACCGTCACCCGCGGCGGACACGGCACCGTCACCGTCATGGAGGACGGCATAGAGATAAGAAACCTCGCTCCCTACTTCCGCAACAAGCTCGCCGAGCCGCACTGGGTGCGCTACAGCGTCGAGCCGGAGGAGAACATCCAGCTCGCCACCCACAGCGGCCAGGAGTTCGACTACATCATCAGCGGACGGCTGATGGTCCAGGTCGGCGACAACGTCGAGTACCTCGACCCCGGCGACAGCATCTACTACAACAGCTCCACCCCGCACGGCATGGTCGCCGTCGGCGACAGCGACTGCGTGTTCTGCGCCGTCGTCATCAAGGGCGCGGAGGAAAAAGAGGCCGAGATGGGCGAGACGATAAAGCCCGTCGAGCTGCCGCAGAACCTCATCTACGAGGACTTCATCGTCCCCGAGGAGAACGAGGACGGATCGCTCCGCAACATCGCCTTCAAAAACGAGGACGAGTTCAACTTCGCCTTCGACGTCGTCGACGCGCTGGCCCGCCGCAAGCCCGACAAGCTCGCCATGCTGCACATCGACATCGACAAAAACGAGCGCTGGTTCACCTTCCGCGACATCAGCCGCTATTCGTCCAGGACGGCCAACTATTTCCGCTCGCTGGGCATCAAGCGCGGCGACCGCGTCATGCTCGTGCTGAGACGCCACTACCAGTTCTGGTTCTCCATCCTCGCCCTGCACAAGATAGGCGCCATCGCCATTCCTGCGACTAATCAGCTGGTGCAGCACGACTTTGAGTACCGGTTTGAGACGGCGGGCGTGGACGCCGTGGTCTGCACCGCTTTCGGGCATGCGGCTGAGCACGCGGAGAATGCGGCGAAGAACTGCCCGACGGTCAAAAATCTGATCATGGTCGGCGGCAAGCGCGAGGGCTGGCACGATTTCGACTCCGAGTTCCGCTTCTTCTCCGACGAGTACATCCGCCCGCCGTTCGACGAGTGCCCCTGCGGCGACGACACCATGCTGATGTTCTTCACCAGCGGCACCACCGGCTATCCGAAGATAGCGGCGCACAACTACAAGTATCCGCTCGGCCACTTCATCACGGCGAAATACTGGCACTGCGTCAACCCCGACGGCATACACTTCACCATCTCCGACACCGGTTGGGGTAAGGCGCTGTGGGGCAAGCTCTACGGCCAGTGGCTCTGCGAGGCGGCGACCTTCGTCTACGACTTCG